>JBFHKI010000048.1:0-10643 GCA_041595415.1 Pseudomonadales bacterium
CCGGACTTTTTCAATCTGACCGTTACTTCTCCCTGAGACTCACTACCCTGTGTAATAGCATTCACTGAATAAAGCTCCAAATTGGTATCGGACTGGGCGACAGCCTCGATAGCCTTGAAGATAGCATCTACAGCGCCATCTCCGTCAGACTCGACTTCAATCGCTTTGCCATCCCGCAACAAACCAATCTTGGCCCGTGGTGCCTTACCGCTACCGGTAGAGACCTCCAGTGAAACCAAACTGAAGATTTCTTCGGCGGCATCGTTTGACCCCTGACTGACCAGTGCCTGCAGATCTTCATCGTAGATTTCGTGTTTTTTGTCGGCCAATTCCTTAAAGCGCACAAAGGCCGCGTCAAGCTCTTCCTGGCTGGCAAAAACGATACCCAAATCTTCAAAGCGTGCCTTAACAGCAGCCCGTCCGGAATGTTTACCCAATACCAAACGATTGGTTTTCCAACCCACGTCTTCGGCACGCATAATCTCGTAAGTTTCACGATGTTTCAGAATCCCATCCTGATGAATACCGGATTCATGAGCAAAGGCATTGACGCCGACAATCGCCTTGTTTGGCTGCACCGGGAAACCGGTAATACTGGAAACCAAACGGGAAGCAGGCACAATTTGTGTAGTATCTATACCGGTTTCCACCCCGAACACATCAGCGCGAGTTCGCACTGCCATGACGATTTCTTCCAATGATGCATTGCCGGCCCGCTCTCCCAATCCGTTGATCGTGCACTCCACCTGTCTGGCACCGCCCTGAACTGCAGACAGGGAGTTGGCCACCGCCAAACCCAAATCATTGTGACAATGCACGGAAAAAATGGCCTGATCGGAATTGGGTACCGCTTCGATCAAGCGACGAATCATCGCGCCGTACTCAACCGGCTCTCCATAACCCACTGTGTCGGGCACATTGATTGTGCGCGCACCGGCCTTGATGGTTGCCTCGATAATCCGGCAGGCAAATTCAAAATCGGATCGACTGCCATCCTCCAGAGAGAACTCGACATCATCGCAAAGACTACGGGCCAACTTCACAGATTCGACAGCACGCTCCAGTACTTGTGCCGGCTCCATCTGTAACTTGTACTTCATATGGATCGGAGAAGTGGCTATGAAGGTATGAATCCGCCCGGCGTTTGCTCCAGCTATGGCTTCTCCGGCTCGACGGATATCTTTTTCAGTCGCTCTTGCCAAACTGGCGATACGGCTGTCTTTGATATTGTCCGCAACCAGCTTTACCCCTTCAAAATCACCGGGGCTGGCGATCGCAAAGCCCGCTTCAATCACATCGACCTTCAGCTTCTCCAATAATTTGGCAACCCGAAGTTTTTCATTTTTCGTCATAGACGCGCCAGGGCTTTGCTCGCCATCGCGCAAGGTGGTATCAAATATAACTAATTTTTCTCTGCTCATTTTCTTATCCAGCCAATTGCTGCAAATAGTAACGCCACCATCCTGATAATGGGGCACTCATAGGTAATTTATTTGGAAATAGAAGTATCTGCCCTAAGGCAGGAGCAGCAAGACAAGAGCACGTCCGCCACGAATGGACGAATCGGAGAAGATAAAATATTTAATCAAAGTGCTCATAGGATGTGATTTTACACAGATAAAATTTGCAGTCCATAGAACTCAGAAATTTCCTGGCCATATCATTGAGCCCAAAGTGTTTACCCGTTTTACCTTTATCGATAACCTGCACCAAATTATCGACATGAGTGTGGGAAATGCCCTTTGATAACAAGATTCTGGTGGGGAACAAAGAATGGTGTGCTTTCCCGACTCTTGGTATTCCGGCTATAAAAGCCAGAATCGACTCAGGTGCCAAAACCTCATCCATCCACGCTTTTAACATTCTGCCCTTTAAACAAAACGGACAGGATTGGGTCAGCTTTGAAATACACCCACTACAAAGGGAGCGCAAACCAACCATTAAATGTGAATCTCGCGTATTCGATACCCGGGATGTAAAGAGTTCGAATGGTGTACATGAGAATCGCTACGTAATAAAAGCGCCCATACGATTTGCCGGAGAGAGCTGGGAGATAGAAATCACCCTGACAAACCGTGACGCTATGGGCTATCGCATGCTACTAGGTCGCGAAGCCATGCGGGGTCGCATAGTGATCGATCCGGACGAAAGCTTCTGCCAAGGTAAATTATCCCGTGAGGAGTTGCAGAATCTCTTTATCTGAATCCCCTACAGCCAGCTGTAGCTAGTTTTTCTGGAAAAAACGGCTTATCGCTGCCTGCGCTTCATCTGATTGCAAGCATTGCATGAAGGCCAAAATTTCCTCATCAATTCGTTGGTGCAAAACCTCGGAATAATTCGACAGGAATCCCTTGGATAAGGCCAACGCATTGGGCGGTTTCTGAGCCAGAGCGATGGCAAGCTGCATGGCTTTACTATCCAGCTCGTCGACCTGACAAAGGCTGTTGCACAAGCCCATTTGCACGGCTCTATGCGCAGACACAACACTACCCAGCAATAAAAATTCGGCGGCATTGGCCTTGCCCACACGTTCTGGCAAAAGCAAACTCGACGCGGCCTCCGGCACCAACCCCAAATCGACAAAGGGAGTTTGGAAGCGTGCATTGTCGGCGCAGAGGACCAAATCGCAATGCAAAAGTATGGTTAAGCCAATACCAATCGCTGCTCCCTGAACGGCTGCAACTATGGGGATTTTGTTATCCACCAGAGTGTGGAGCAATTGAACCGGCGGAAAAGCGCTCAGTTCCCCAGACATAACACCTGGAAGTTCGCCACTTTGTACAAGCTGTAAAAAATCACCCAAGTCGTTACCCGCACAAAAGTCCGTCCCCTGAGCTTTTAGCAAAATAACCCGCACCGATTCCTTGTTCTGTGCCGACTTGATTTGACGTGTTAACTCGACATACATCTCGGGACTTAATGCATTTTTTTTATTGGGTCTGTCGATAATCAGGGAAAGAACTCCCTTTTCCATGGCGGATCTAATCATTTTTTACACCACTCAGACTGTGAAAGTTGTTGCAAGGTATCCCTAAACTCCTGGTGTAACTCTTCAACCACTTCTGACGTACTCAAAATACGATCTATGACCCCCAAACCCTGTCCGGCGCCCCAAATATCTTTCCAGGCTTTGCTTCCACCAGATAACTTTTCAAAATCCATCAAGTCTTTATCACCTTCGGGCAAGTTTTCCGGGTCCAAACCGGCCCGTTGAATGGAGGGTTTGAGGTAATTTCCCAATACACCGGTAAAAAGTGAACTGTAGACAATATCTGAAGCCACGCTGTCCACCAGCATCTGCTTATATTCCGGCTGCGCATTGGCTTCACTGGTGGCGATAAATCGCGTTCCGCTATATGCCAGATCGGCGCCCATGGCCAAGGCTGCCGCAATAGCTCGGCCACTAGCTATGGCTCCGGATAAAATAACGGTGCCTTCGAACCACTGTCGCACTTCCTGTACCAACGCAAATGGGCTCATGGAACCTGCGTGCCCACCGGCACCTGCGGCAACCAGAATGAGACCATCAACCCCTTGCTGAGCTGCCTTTTGTGCATGACGTACGTTAATTACATCGTGGAAAACTAAACCACCATAGGAATGCACCGCCTGAACAATTTCAGCCGGAGGGCTCAAGCTGGTAATAACAATCGGAACTCTGTGTTTCACACAAAGGCGCACATCCTGTTCAAGGCGCTTGTTACTGGGGTGGCATATCTGATTCACGGCAAAGGGTGCTACCGGCCCACCTGAAGGCTGTTGCAAGGATTCCGTTATTTCAGCAAGCCAATCATCCAGCATGGATTCAGGACGCGCATTCAAGGCAGGAAATGCGCCAATAATCCCCGACCGACACTGAGCTATCACCAATTGTGGATTAGAGATAATAAATAATGGCGCACCAATCAGTGGCAGGCGCATATTATCCGACAAAGATTGAGGCAAGCTCATCCGTTCCCCCTAAATTTAATTGTTAGTGGTTTGACGCTTTCAGATCTGCAACTGATTCCACCCGGGCTTTGCCGCAAAGCGATCCCCTACCTGCGCTTCCAGCGCAGTTAACCGCTTAAGGCTCTGCTCCATACTTTGGGCTCGAATTAACTGCATTGGTCCGCCCAGAAACGGAGGGAAGCCCGTGCCGAATATCATCCCCATATCCAGACTGTCCGCATCGGTAACAACCTGTTCAGCCAGACATTGAACAGATTCGTTCAACATCATGTACAACAACCGATCGGATATTTCTTTGACATTGCGATCACCGGAAGCAACCTTGGATTTAACCGCTTTGCCCTTGCTCCATTTATAAAAACCCTGACCACTTTTGCGACCCAGCTGTCCCCTCTCTATACGCTGGCTCAACACATCGCTGGTTTCTCCGCCGAAGGCAGAAATCATTTCCTCTGCCACCGCCTGACAAATGTCCAGCCCTACAGTGTCCGACAACTCAATTGGCCCCATGGGCATGCCGAGCTTTTCAGCCTGTTCATCAATCAGTTCGGCCGGCACACCCTCCTGGTATAACTTCATCGCTTCACCCAGATAGGCCATCAATACACGGTTGACCAGAAACCCCGGTGAACTTTTAACCTCCAGAGGTAACTTGCCAATACGCCCGACAAAAGCCAGCGCCATATCGACGACCTCGTCCGAAGTATTCTCACCGCGCACCACTTCCACCAGTTGCATCAAAGCTACCGGATTAAAAAAGTGAATGCCTACCAACCTGTCCGGCCTGGACAAACCCTGCGACAGCTGTTCGAGAGGCAAACTGGATGTATTGGTTGCCAACACCGCTGTGGCTTTCATGCGAGGTTCCAGACTGGCATAAAGCCCCTGTTTGGCATCCAGTCTTTCGGTAATGGCCTCAATAACCAGATCTGCGTGGGGAACCCCCATTGCATCTACATCCGGAATTAACCTATCCATCGCCGCAGTGATCAAATGAGGAAACTTCAGCTTGCGCTTAAACAGGCTGTGGGCACGTTTGATAGCAGGTGCAACAAACTCTGGCTTGGCATCCTGCAAGGTCACGCGAAAGCCACTTAAAGCACACCAGGCAGCAATATCACCACCCATAACTCCTGCACCAACCACATGTACATGCCCGCCTTCAAAACAACCCTTCTTGGCACGCCCTTTAAGCTCTTTATCGAGCAAAAACACCCTGACCAAATTTTCTATGGCTCGTCGGGAGTTATCTTCAGAAAATAATTTGGCAACTGACTCCGCCTCAGCCCTATATGCCGATTCCTGCCCCCGGGGATTCTGCTTCCAGAAATCAATAATCCGATAAGGGGCCGGGTAATGTTCTGGCCTCGCTTTTCTGGCCACCTGATTGGCCGCCATATTGCCAACCAGTGAACGCACCGGTGGGAGGGAATAGATATTATTTTTCAGGCTTTGTTTCTTGCTTCTCTTGCCCTTCTTGACCAAGGCAAGGGCAGCGTCTTTGAAATATCGGGGATGTACAGCTATATCCGCCAGTCCCATACGTTTTGCCGTTTTGCCGTCAACAATACGTCCGGCCAACATCATCTGCAAAGCTTGGCCAGGGTCGATCAATCGGGGTAAACGCACTGCTCCACCATAGCCAGGGTGAATACCGAGCTTAACCTCAGGCAAACCCAGTTTGGTATCTCGCGACGGGTCCACCACCCTATAGTCACAGGCAAGAGCCAGCTCCATGCCCCCGCCCAGACAGTGTCCGTGAATCACGGCCAGGGTCGGACACTTGAGACGTTCAAGACGCAAAAACAGATTCTGGCCACGTTGTAACATAGCCATAACCTGATCATGTGTTTTTAAATCCTGAAACTCTCCGATATCGGCACCTGCCAAAAATCCGGCTTTTTTGGCTGAACTTATCACTAAGGCTTTTGGTGGATCCTGCTCGAAAGAATCCAGAAGCAGTTCGAACTCTGTCAGCACATCATCGGATAACACATTGACCGATGAATCGGCCTTATCCAGCACCAGATTCAGGTAGTTTTCGGCTTCTTGTAGATGCCAATTTTTCAAATTTTCCCGGTCCATCTGTGCTTCCCTCCTTCCTAAACCTTTTCGATCAGGGCGGCACCACCCTGTCCACCACCAATACAAAGTGAAGCAACGCCCCGTTGGGCACCCTTGAGATGCAGGGTTTTTGCCATATGAAAAATAATCCGGGCACCTGACATACCTACTGGATGACCACATGCAACTGCGCCACCATGAATATTCAGTTGGTCGACCGGCAGCCGACCCAAAGCACTATCCAGACCCAATGCCTGCTGGCAATATTCTTCCGAATCCATCGCCTCTATGCAGGCTAATACCTGAGCAGCAAAGGCTTCATTGATTTCCCAATAATCAATGTCCTGCATCGACAATTGGTTGACCTTGAGCAATTCGGCAATGGAATGGGCCGGGCCAAGCCCCATCTCTGCCGGGCTAAGTCCCGCCCAGCGTATATCGGTAATTTTAGCCATCGGTTTTAAGCTGTAGCGTTTCACCGCCGCTTCAGATGCCAGTAACATCCATGCAGCACCATCACTAATCTGTGAGCTGTTCGCAGCCGTTACTTTGCCGTATGGTTTTTCAAATACCGGTTTGAGAGTCGAAAGCTTCTCGACATTGGAATCTGACCGAACACCATCATCACGATCGTAGAGATTCCCGTAGGAATCGATAATAGGAACCAGCTCATCCTTGTACACACCTTCCTCATGAGCCTTGGCTGCCAGCAAATGACTGCGTACCGACCATTCATCCATTGATGGGCGGTCAATTCCAAAACGCTCGGCAATTCGCTCGGCAGTTTGCCCCATGTTTAGACTAACCACCGGGTCGGTAAGGCCCTGCTCAAGGGCAAACACAGGGGACAAAAATGAAGGTCGAAAACTGGATAGGGTTTTCAACTTAGCCATGAGTGTTTTTGAACCCATAAACCTCCCCAGAAAACTGACATATTTTTCTGAAAACATTATGGGTGCATGGCTCATGGATTCAGCACCACCCGCCAGAACCAGGTCAGAATGCCCCAACTGGATACGATTCATTGCGCAATCAACGGCCTGCATGCCGGATGCACAATTACGCTGCACCGTCCAGGCCGGAACCGATTCCGGAAGTCCTATACGAAGACTTGCGACACGGCCTATATTTGCCTCATTTTCCGAAGGCATGACACAACCCAAGATAGTCTCATCGATATCACTGGGCTCTATATTGGCTTTCAGTAGCAGTTGACGCCCTGCCAAGGTCGCCAGGTCAGCCGCCGCAAATGGGCCCGACTTGCCGCGGGCTTTCAGAATCGGCGTACGGGCTCCATCGATAAGATATACAGCCTCTGTCATGCGGCCTCTCCCTTGGTGGTTGATTTTTTCGACCAATGATCATGCTCAAATTCATCGACCTGAACGGCATCGTATCTTGCAGCCTGAACTTCGTTCAGAGTATTAGCTTCTTGCTCGGAAATCATTCCCTTGGCCAAAGCTTCAGAAACCGCCCCGGGAAAGTCCACATCCCAAGCTTGCAGTTTTCTGCGAATTTTACGAAAACGACGCTCAATCTCTTCTGCCGCCAAAACTTTCTGGAAGGTACGTTCCATACTGGCCACGGCATCGCCTTCCGCTGTGGGTCGATAAATACCGGAAATCAACTGATCTCTGGTCTCTGAATTATGAGTAATCAGATCTGCCAGACGACCATCCAAACGCCTGTCCCGGGCAATGCTCGGAATCCCCAGGGGGTAAAGAGCAACTTTCAGAACATTAGTTGCTGCCCCAAGAGGATTATTCGCCAAGATAGTACGCATGGCCTCGTGGAACATACGGTAACAATCGTCCATAGCCCAGTTCAATAAGTCGAGGTCATCCACTGGCTCACCGCGGCTTTGATAGTGTTTCAACACCGCTGATGCCATATAGAGAGAACTGAGGAGATCACCCAACTGGCAGGAGTAGAATTCAAGCCTTTTCAGATCACCACCAAAGCGCAGCATCATCAAATCTGCCATCAAACCAAACCTCGCACTGAGGTGTGTCAAATTTTGGTAGTGTTTTTGCGCTGGCGAAGCAACCGAAGCGGAAACAAACAGTGATTTGCTCAGACTGCCCAGAAAGGCGTTAGATAGATTGCCCAGGAACATCAGGGCATGCTGGCTTATTGCCTGATCAAACTGCGCCAAAGACTCGGGGCTATCCGCCGCTTGAGCCGCCTCCATCTCTTTTAATATCCAGGGATGAGAGCGAACAGAACCCTGCCCGAAAATTATCAGGCTACGTGTCAGAATATTTGCCCCCTCAACAGTAATGCTGATAGGAATCGCCTGATAGCTTCGAGCCAAAGGGTTGCGAGGCCCCATACAGATAGCTGAACCACCTTGCACATCGACAGCCGCATTTATGGTTTTACGCATTCTCTCGGTAAGATGATATTTGGCAATTGCCGAAGCGACGCTGGGCTTTTCTCCTGCATCAATACTGGTAGCTGTCATTGTGCGTACCGCATCCATAAGATAGGTATTGCCCGCAATCAAAGCCAGAGCTTCCTGCACGCCCTCAAAATCACCTATGGAAACTCCAAATTGTGATCGAATCCGGGCATATGCACCGGTATGCATGCAACAGAACTTGCCCGCGGCACTGGACAGCGATGGCAGAGAAATACCGCGTCCATCGGAAAGACACTCCATTAACATGCGCCATCCATTGCCGAGCTGAGCCTGCCCACCAATGATATCGTCCATAGAAATAAAGACATCGTGCCCACGAATCGGTCCATTCATAAAGGGCACATTTAAAGGCATATGACGTTGGCCAATCTGCACACCTTCACGGTCTGCAGGAATCAGGGCAACCGTAAAACCGATATCCTCCTTGTCACCTAGCAGTTTATCGGGGTCATAGAGCTTGAAAGCCAAGCCCAACAGGGTAGCAACCGGCGCAAGCGTGATATATCGCTTGTTCCAGTTCAGCAAAATACCGACTTCTTCCTTGCCGTCGATGACACGCTTGGTGACAACACCATGACTGGTCATCCCGGCCGCATCTGAGCCAGCTTCCGGCTCAGTGAGAGCGAAACAGGGGATTTCCTGGCCGGTAGCCAAACGGCGCAAATAGCGATCTTTCTGCTCTTGGGTACCATATTCATGCAAGAGCATTCCCGGCCCAAGCGAGTTGGGAACCATAGTGGTTACCCCAAGAGTGCCTGAACGACTGGCGACTTTTTGCACCACGCAGGAATGCGCATAAGCGGAAAATTCCAACCCGCCATACTCCTTGGGTAATACCATACCGAAGAAGCCTTTTTCACGAAGGAAGGTCCATGCCTGAGGAGGCAGATCCCTGAGTTCGCTCGATACCTCCCAATCATCAACCATGGTGCAAAGCTCTTCCACCGGCCCATCTATAAATGCCTGCTCTTCATCGGAAAGTCTGGCACCTTCAGCATTTCGTAACTGGCTCCAATCCGGTCGGCCGGAAAACAGTTCACGCTCCCACCAGACTGTCCCCGCCTCCAAAGCCGCTGCTTCGGTCTCGGACATGGGAGGAAGAACCTTGCGAAAATACGCCAGCATCGGTTTCATAAATACCGCTTTGCGTACGGGCGGGATGAGGGCAACTATCAGCTTGATGCCGACAACTACCCACAGGATGTTATGGAACCATTCCGGTAGTGATGAGACAGCATCGTAAACTCCCAGTAACACCAGAACCGCTAACAAAGCCACGCTGAATTGAGCTTTAACCTGAGAAAAAATATTAAAGCTCAGAAAAGCTCCCATCAGGGTTGCCGCTACATAGGCGACAAATAAAATTAGTTCGACCACGATTTTTCTCCCGAAATACCAGCCAGATTCCTGTCCCAATCACTGTAGAAAATACAAAGACTGGACGAAAGGCACAAAAGTGCTAAAGTCTTGTACAAATAAAAAGGCGTACTGAGTAATTCCATGCAAAAGACTCCTTCAAAAGAAAATGTACCTACCTACAAATTATTCCCCGGTGCACAGGAGTGGCCAATTAAAGAGCTGGTCCACCACGAGTTTATTCAACAACGCTGCTCTGAGTCTCAGGGGCGTATAGATACCCATCGCCATCTGGACCTTTTCCATGTCATGTACCTCTATAGCGGCAGCGCAAAAGCTGTATTGGATGGAGAAGAATTCCGAATCCACGCGCCCCTTCTGGTCACTGTCCCCCCCATGTGTATACATGGTTTTACCCCAACAGAAACTATTCATGGACACCTGCTAACCATTCCCGGCTCTTCTCTATCGCACCTGCTGAGTTTCGAAGAGACCTATACTGAATTTGCAGAGCACCCCCAAATTATTCGCGGCGATGCGGTAGGTAAATGGCCCAGCCTGGATCACCTGTTTCGCGAACTTGCGCGGGAATATACCCATGATAATCCTTCGCGCTTTATCGCCATTCAATCGCTTTTGCGCCTTATTTTTGTCTGGGCCATACGCCACCAATCCAGTTCCGTAGCCTGCTTGGGCATATCATCTTCTGATCGGGATGCCACGCGAATCCGGAAGTTTAAAAAGCTCATAGAAGCGAATTACAAATCCGGTCTATCCATCAAAGAATACGCAAACCAGATGGGTATGAGCAGCGCTCAGCTCAACAACATCTGCCGAGCCAAGGTACGCC
>JBFHKI010000049.1:0-10642 GCA_041595415.1 Pseudomonadales bacterium
AACCGCCGTGATCTACGTATTGAAAACCGTTACCGGATCGAATGCTGTTGGAGTGCTGATATATGAAGGTTGCACTCAACTCATCAGAGGGCGTGTAAACCCCGGTTAGACGCACTCCGGTTTCTTTATCTGCCGGCACATCCTGCCCGGTAAGGACATTTTTAACCCAACCGTCCTCATCGGTAAGGTGAGCTGCAACGCGCACAGAAAAGTCATCACTTACAGGCAGATCAATACCGGCATCAGCTCCCCAACCGCCGTTTTCAAACTCGCTGCGTAACCGTAAATTTCCGGCAAATTCATCGCCTGGTTTACGGGTAACAATACTGATAGCACCGAGACTGGTATTTTTCCCAAGCAAGGTACTCTGAGTACCCTTGATCACTTCCATGCGTTGCACATCAAAAAAAGCAGCGGAGTACATACGCCCCTTACCCATAAACATACCGTCGAGAAACAGCGCAACGGACTGGTCAAAGGATTGGGTTCGCGCCGGAGTACCCAAGCCTCGCAAAGTCAAAGCCAGGCCATCGTCCGGTGCGCGTGAAAAAACCATCCCAGGCACAAGATCGGCAACTTCAAAAAGGTCATCGACGCCGAAGTCCGTCAGGTTTTCCTCGGTTAAGGCATTTACTGTTACAGGAACATCCTGCAGCGATTGCGCCCTTTTTTGCGCAGTAACTACTATCTCCTCCAAAACCCGAGAGGGAGTTGCGTCCTGGGCAGTAACATGAGTTGAACCGATACCGGCCAATAGTGCCGTTACCGCTCCCCAAAAAAAGTTACGATTTGTGCTCACTTTTTCATTTCCCCTTGATTGGTTGTTGTCCAAAACCACAGAGAACCTAGTCTCGTCGACCTGCACAGCTTGCAATACCGTACCGTCAACCAAGAGCCGCAAAGCTTGCCAGGGAGTGAAATAACCATTGACTTGATTGGTCTGGATATCCTGAACAATCTCATAGTCAAACAACATTTGCACACCCACCTGTTTTGCCAGCGTGTTCAAAGCAGTTTCAGCTGGTTGTGGGGGAATTTGAAAATATACTCTGTTACTTTCCGGACTTTCCTGAGCTTGTAACGGAGTCGCAGCTCCAAGCCAAAAAAATAGCAAAAAGAACAGGCAAATACATGTCCTTACTCCCCCTTCTCCGGAGCTCCCTGTTTTTGTATAGAGCTCTTGGGGGTTAAGACAGATGAGGGATCGGCTATCCACTACTCCACGCAGGAAAAATTTGGATTTATTAACCAGGCATGCTCTCGCAGATCCAATCGCTTTTTCTCTTCATTTAAAGAGCCTTTCAATTGGAAACTCTTGAGAGCTGGATTAAATCTTCGGAAACTATTTCAACTTGGATACCAAAAGCCAGTTCCAACGTTGAGGCCAAGCCAGCAATGTCGCCAATTTTAAAATAACCTCCAAGCTGAACATCGCGGATATCCTCATCAACTATCTCTATCTGTGCCTCGGTATACCGGCTTAACTCTTCAACGACATAGGACAAGGACTCCCCGCGAAATTCAAGCATGCCTTCCTGCCAGGCAAAACGACGATCCAGTATTTCAGGTACTTCCATATCAACAAAAATTTCTGATTTGTCGTACAGGGCAATATTGCCTGGCGCCGATGACTCAGTGTTGTTATTGGTATTTGCCGAAACCAAGCGGCTCACACCACCTGAAACAAACTCAACGGTTCCCTCGGTAACCGAAACACTCACTTTGCCCTCTTCTTGGAGCTGTACATCAAAGGCAGTTCCTATGGCCCTGATAAAAGTGTCACCTGCATAAACAACAAATGGCCTATCTTTATCATGAGCAACTTCAAAGAATGCCTCCCCATCCTTCAGGAGTACGGCTCTCTCGGCCCTGTTAAAACTGATTTCCGCTGTCGATTTGGTGTTGAGATGTAAAGTTGAACCGTCGGGAAGTGATTCCGATACCAGCTCGCCAACAGCTGTTGTCAGATTGATTTCAATCAGCTCTTCTCTACCAAACAGAGCCGAATAAGATCCATAAAGCGCTCCTGAGAAATTGGCGATGCCCAATATCACAAGCAAGCTGAAGCTATAGGCGAAATACCCCAATGCCCCTCGCGGCCGGAAAAACTGTTTTACCCGATCGAAAAAGCCGGGTATTTGTGCTTCAAGATCCAGATGGGTCAATTCACTGAGAACACTCATGGCAGACCAGTCATCCAGACGACGGGCCAAATGTCGGGCATTTTGTGGGTCTGCTCCCAGCCACTGCCGAAGAGCTTCGGCATCTGCAGAAGACAGGTCATCGGCATCGAGCTTGGCCACCCACTCTCGTGCCTGCAGGTCAGCTGAACTGGATAGCTGGCTTAGCTTATTGTTCATCATTTTTTCCGACATTTTTAGCAGGCACAACATTCGGTTTCTGATCTGCCAGTGGGTTATGTATTTTGGCCATACCTCGCGTGATGTGAGTCTCCACCGTACTGACACTTATACCTAATCGACGGGCAATCTCCTTCTGGCTGAGGTCGTAGACTTTGCGCAAAATAAACACCTTGCGACACTGAAGCGGTAATTCACTCAAAGACACACAAAACTCCGCAAACATCTCCTTCATCAGAGCATCCTGCTCCAACAGGTTGTCATCCATTAAGACAGATAGCTTGTCCAATTCCTCTACAGGGAGAGCTGATTCAAGACGTCGATAGATTTTTGCCTTCTCATTTAAGGCAATATTTCTGGAGGTTCTAAAGAGATAGGCTTTCGGGTTTCGAACTTCACTGGAAGTATTGCTGGCTACTGCGCGCAGGTAGGTTTCCTGCACAACATCATCAATATCGTCCGGGCTGGACATGGTCTTGGCCAGACTTAACCTGAGCGTTTTCTGGATCGACAAAAAAATCTTGTCCCATTCAGTTCTTTTCATTTATCCCCCAATACGAACTTATGAAATCGCATTTTTTCAATGATTGTAGAAGTCGGCAGAAAGGGAAGCAAAACAAGTTGCGTCTACTCTGAAAAACTACCGACGCAACAACCGTCGTAACAGCCCAGGACTGTGAAGCAGCGCTGCCAGCATTAAACCTATGCCGTCGCTGACGGGGCCTTGCAAGATCAAAAGCAGCCCGGAAATAAAGGTCAAGAGGCGAGGAATACTACCGAGATCTTTGTTGAAGTATCCCACCACAGAGCAAGCCACCAAATACACCCCGACAAGACCACTGACCAGACTCAATCCAATATCCAGATAAGAACCATCAAGGAGTAGAGCTGGCCCGAAAAAAAACATATAGGGCAAAACAAAGGCCGTAATCCCATAGCCAAAAGCGGTCCAGCCGACCCGGTTAATATCCGCACCGGCAATACCTGCTGCCACATAGGATGCCAGAGCAACCGGAGGTGTAATGGTCGATACACAACCGTAGAAAAATACAAACATATGCGCCGTTAATAAGGGCACCCCCAGATCTGCCAGAGAGGGGGCAACTACTGTAGCCAAAATCAAATAGGCCGCAGTAGTGGGTAATCCCATCCCGAGAACAATGGCCGTAAACATTGTCAGCACCAGGGCGACTATGGGAATGCCTCCCGAAGCCGTGATGATGATACTGGAGATCTTGATCCCCAAACCGCTAACAGCCAGATTTCCCGAGATTATGCCGGCTGCCGCACAAGCAATAGCGATGGGTACTGTACTCAAGGTGCCTTTGTGAATCGCGTCGAGGATTTTTTTCAACAGAGAAAGACCGAATTCACGATTCCAGATGGAGTAACAGATGACCATAGCCAGCATGGCAAAAAAACAGGCTTTAAAGGGGGAGTAGCCCATCAACATTAATTGGATTAAGAGCACAAAGGGCACCACAAAGGGAATGCCCTGCCCCAGGGTTTGCCAAAAACCCTGCTCCGATTCACCGGCCTGTTTTGCGCTCGGTTCAATACCGTTTTTTCGGGCCTGTAAGTGCACCACAAAAAGAATGGAAGCGAAGTATAAAATTGCCGGCACCAGTGCCGCCTTCATCACATTGACGTAGGGGGTGCCCACTATCTCAGCCATGATAAATGCAGCCGCTCCCATAATAGGGGGCAGAATTTGCCCTCCAGTGGAAACCACGGCTTCAATTGAAGCCGCTTGCCGGGCTTCATAGCCCTCCCTTTTCATCATGGGAATAGTAAAAGACCCGGTCACGGCAACATTTCCCGCCGCAGAGCCCGAAATCATGCCCAGTAAGGCACTGAAAATTACCGCCGTTTTGGCTGAGGCGGCCAGCATACCTCGTGTCAGGGTTTTCGCCAGCCGGAAGAAAAAATCACCGGCACCAAACTGATTCAGAAAAGCACCAAAAAGCGAAAAAATAATAATGTAGGTGGCCGACACACCCAGAGGAATTCCGTATATCCCTTCATTTGTAGTAGTAAGGAAGTTAATCACCCGGTTGGCATTTACCCCCCGGCCATGCAACAGGCCAGGCAAATAGGGGCTGACAAAGGGATAGACCAAAAACAGTAAAGTGATGCCAGAAAGCATCAGCCCAATAGCTCTTCGTGTTGATTCCAATACCAGAATCAAAAGCAGCAGACCGGCAATCAGATCAAGGGTATTTGTATCTCCTCCGCTGAGAGCTATAGCTTTCCAGCGGCTCAAAAAATACAGAGAAACCACCAGAGCCAGCATTGCGGGCAAAAAACCTGCAAGAACAGCCTCAACCCCATCCAGCTGGCGGCTACTGGTTGTTTTACGCAGAAAGGGTTGCCCCAGAAATAGGATCATCAACATCAATGCCAGATGCGCAATACGTAGCTCCATAGTCGACAGCAGCAAAATACCGCCGACATTCAGCAAATGGAAAAGCCCGAGGCCAATCGCCAAAAACAGAATGATGTGGGTAAATGTTTGGGGTGCCCTTTGGTTGTTTAGCGATTGGGTTTCCTCCTGAATTTTGCGCATAGCTCTATTCAGTCTCCACAGAACGAATGGAGTCAAAATACCTGGCTGCACCCGGATGTAAGGGAACGGCCAAATCCAGAGAGTCCAATGGATCGATCTGATTGGCAATAGCGTTATTGCGTCTGAACTCATCCATGTGTCCATAGATTGCCCTGGCAACCTGAAAAACCGTCTCTTCTTCCATATCCTTATGCACAACCAGAATGTTATTAACCCCTATTACCGTTACGTCTTCATCAAGCCGGTAGACCTCCTTGGCAAGTGGCCCCCAAGTGTAATAAGGATGTTTCTGTTTCACCTCTTCCAACTTGTCAGGGGATAGCTCTATAAAGGCAATGTCCTGGGTAGCCAGCGCCTGCATAACTGCCGAGGCTGGATAACCCGCCAAGGCAAATGCAGCATCAACATTGCCATCACCCAACTGGGAAAAGCCGTCCGTATAAGAGAGGTAACTCGGCGTAATGTCTTCGATAGTCATCTGG
Organism: Pseudomonadales bacterium; assembly: GCA_041595415.1. Classification (GTDB taxonomy): domain Bacteria; phylum Pseudomonadota; class Gammaproteobacteria; order Pseudomonadales; family GM7GCV1; genus JABJGI01. The sequence continues at coordinate 5,409 of JBFHKI010000049.1, forward strand.
TGTACTTCCAACAACCGCTCCAGAAAACCGTAAGTGCCACCACCGGCCGGACCAACCGCAACACGCTTGCCGCGCAGATCTTCAAAGCTCCGTATAGGTGATCCCTTGAGAGTAATCATATGCAGTATGCTTGGATGCATAGTCCCCAAAGCCCGAATGTCCAGAGCCCGCTGATATGGAGGTTCTCCGTTCAGAGCTAACCAGGCCATATAGGCATTGGTAATACCGAAGTCGACTTCTCCTGCATCTACCAACCTGGGATTTTGTATTGCACCGGCACTGACCACCGGCAACATACTCAAGCCATCTGCGTATTGGGTAACAAGATTGGAAGCACTCTGCCCGACCGGATAAAAGGCACCACCTAGTGAGGCTGTACCGAGATGTAGCTCTCGATCACGGTTTTGCGACGTGCCGGGATCACAGGCAACAAGAATCAGGCCACAAAGTAAAAGGCTCAGGGCAGCTGTAACATAGCGCACAGATGAGTCCGTTTTGCTCAGAAAAGTAAAGATATCCCCAATGCTCCCCAAGGTGACATCTGCCCCCCAATAGATACCCCGACACTTAGCAGATTGTTGTAGCCGGAGCGCCCGCCGCAGTCTGGCCAGCGCGGGCCATACTAATAGAAGCGATGCATTGTTACAATTCGCAAAAACACCTCACCAGATAGACTGGTGCAACCCATAACTTTCTTTCCCAAGGAAACACAATGGCAAAATCTATCCGCCGAGTAGTTACCGGCCATGACAATAATGGTCGTGCAGTCTGTATATCCGATAGTCAGGCAACGGATATCTTGCAACGCCCGAACCGTCCCGGGGTCACCCTTACCAATCTGTGGAAATGTGAAACCACACCCGCTGAATACGACGGTGCGGAAGAAAGTCTTGGTGGTCCTTTTGTTCTCCACCCTCCCAAGGAAGGCAGCATCTTCCGGGTAGTGGAGTTTGAGCCGGAAGATCCAGAGGTAATGAAGAACCTCGACGGTAAAGCCGCCTTTGCTGAAATGGGAGCTGCCGCCAATATCGTTGAAAATGCCCGCCACCCTTTTATGCACCGTACCGACTCAGTTGATTACGCTATTATTCTCAGTGGTGAAATAGTCATGCTGCTGGACGATTCCGAGGTGCACCTCAAAGCGGGCGACGTCGTCGTCCAACGAGGTACCAATCACGCCTGGTCAAATCAGGGTAGTGAAAGCTGCCTTATCGCCTTTGTTTTGGTCGATGCAGTAGCCAAACTCGATAAGGAATCCAAATGAAATTAATCAGCTATAAATATAAAAATCAGGTGAATCTGGGTGCGCGTCTGGAAGACAAGGTTGTGCCCTTGAGTAGTTTGAGCACGGATTTCGGCAATGACCTGAAACTTCTGCTGGCAAAGGGGCAGTTAGAGCAGGTAGCCGAAAAATTGAATGGTTACAAAGGAGAGAGTCTGTCGCTTGAAGATATTGAATATCTGCCCCTTATTGCCGAACCTGGAAAAATCATTTGCATAGGCCGCAACTACGCCGCGCACGCCGCTGAAGGCGGCGCCGAGGTTCCGACATACCCGGAAATTTTCTATCGTGGAAAAACCTCTCTGCTGGGTCACCAGCAGCCCATTATTCGCCCCAAATGCTCGGACAAGCTCGACTACGAAGGTGAATTTGCTTTTGTCATCGGTAAAAACTGTCGACACGCCAGCGAAGAAAATGCACTCGATTTTATCGCCGGTTACAGCCTCTTCAACGATGCCACTATTCGCGACTATCAGCGTTTTTCTTCACAGTGGACCATAGGTAAAAATTTCGATGCCACTGGCCCCTTCGGGCCGGAACTTGTCACCTCGGATGAATTGCCGGAAGGCTTGAGTGGCTTGACCCTGACCACCAAGCTCAACGGCGAAGTGATGCAGAGCAGCGGAATCGATAATATGGTATTTCCGGTTCGTAAACTGGTGGCCATTCTCAGCGAATGTATGACACTGGAACCCGGCGACGTTGTGGTAACCGGCACTCCCGCCGGTGTCGGTTATGCCAGGAAGCCACCTGTCTGGATGCGTGCCGGAGACACCCTGGAGGTCTCAGTTGAGGGTCTGGGCACACTGAAAAATACCGTCGAAGACGAATAGCTGGCAAACCATTCCGGGCTGGCGGCTATTTGTCGCCCAGATGGTCGTCAGCCCGAATTAATCATTGGAAAACGCAGACTGATCATCTTTGGACAGTTGGGGCAGATACTCCAGCTCCTCTTCCTGTAAAGGGTTCAACGGCAAAACCAGTCGCAGAACCAAATACCCAAGTACTCCCGAAACCAGAGAACCCAGAATAATTCCCAGGCGTTCATCAAAAATCAGGTCCACACCCGTAGCCTCAAAGGCCAACCCCCCGATAAAGAGACTCATGGTAAATCCCACACCACAGAGCAGCGAGATTCCATAGAGAACGGCCCAGTTCATCCGTTTCGGCAACTCACAGAACCCGGAGCGAACCGCCAAAAAGCAGAGACCAAAAACACCTATCTGCTTGCCCAGAAACAAACCCAATGCAATACCGGCCGGAACACCGTGAAACACCTGTTCAAGCCCTACCCCGGCGAAACTGATACCGGCATTGGCAAAGGCAAAGACCGGCAAAACAAAAAAGGCCACCAAGGTATGCAGGTCATGCTCCATCTCTTTCAAAGGAGAATGATCTGGATTTTTCTTTGACCGCATAGGAATAAATGTCGCCAGAATAACGCCGGTGAGTGTCGCGTGAACTCCTGACTTCAGCATAGCTACCCACATAATTACACCGATTAAAATATAAAGACTTTTGGACTCCACAGCATAGCGGTTGAAAAGAGCTAAAATCGGTATGCAAACAAGCACAATAAGCAGCGCCGTCAGAGAGATATTTGCGGTATAAAAAAACGCAATTATGAGTATTGCCCCGAGGTCATCAAAAATTGCCAGCGAGGTCAAAAACACCTTGGCACTGAGGGGCACTCTGGAACCCAGCAAACTCAGTATGCCCAGAGCAAAGGCGATATCTGTCGCCGCCGGAATGGCCCAGCCTTGCATGGCCAATGAATCAGCGCGGTTAAACCACAGATAAATCATTGCGGGGATTAACATGCCACCTATGGCCCCAATGGCTGGCAAAATAATATTCTGAGGCTCGGACAACTCACCTTCGAGCATTTCCCGTTTTAACTCCAATCCAACCAAAAAGAAAAACAGGGCCATCAATCCGTCGTTAATCCACAACAACAGTGGTTTAGCTATTTCCAATCCGCCAATTCGAACTTCCACCGGAGTCGAAACAATCAGCGAGTAATATCCGCTCAGAGGTGAATTCGCCAGGATAATGGCTACAGCGGCTGCGAACATAAGAACCACTCCGCCGGCACTTTCCATCCTGAAGAAATCGGCTATATCCGCAGCCACTCCAATTACAAGGGATTCTTTTTTTACCGCCAGAGGTTCGGTCATAAGAGGGGTATTTGCCTATAGGAGATGAATACCCTGATTCTACCTGTCACAAGGGCTTCAGCCGGAAGCGATACCAAAATTTCATTTGTTTAGTTGCATTGCTTTTAGTGGCTTTTCTTTAGCATTTAGGCAAGGATTAGCATTCTCTTATTAGATTGTTTTTTCTTGGGGAAATAAACATATGAAACATACCAATAGATTCTTTCTGCTTCTCTGTACTTTGTTAGGTAGTGGCGCATTGCTCGCCGCCCAGGTTGAAGTTTATTTACCAGATCCTCTGGATGGAGACCTCAACCAATACTGTCTTGATATTGTCGGTGGCAAACTCAATGCCAACCCGGAAGATGGTCTTCAGGTCCACACCTGCTATAGCTACCAGGGCGAACTGGGGATAGACCAAGCAATGGATCCGGCCATGATCGAAAAAGGCATCTTGAACATAACCGGCTTTGATGTCTGCGCCACCTTGCCAGATATTTCTGTGGGCGCCACAGTGGCTCTAACAGGCTGTACTGGCGGTAGTGAGCAGCAGTTTGTGATAAGCGAAAATGGCCATATCAGTCCCGCCTCGGCAACAAATCTGTGTCTTACTGCCGGAAAAGAGACCACCCTGGGAAATAATGGTCGCTCCAGACATCAGATCAAGAGTTTAACCTTGCAGGAATGCAGCGCGGACCTTACTGCATATCAAAGCTGGCAAACACGCGAATCTCTTGATTAAACGGAGATGGTCATAAAAAAACCACTGCAGCTTGTAACCGCAGTGGTTTTTTATTGGTTTTCTGACTGAAGGGTTTATTTGACGCTGTAACCCCTACCCTCCAGACAGGCAGTTAGAGCACGCCGATAATTGGATTGTTGGAGAGCTTTCTCAGCTTTGGTACGACTGATTTCAGCACTTTGCCGTGCAGCTTCCGCCGCGGCCTGACGCTCTGCTTCAATACGGCCCTGCTCTTCTGCAGCCCCACCAACCATGGAGCCAAGGATCGCACCAACCACCGCACCTTGACCGGCATTGGCGTCATGTGAACCAATAACTGCTCCGGCGACGGCACCAACAGCCGCAGCTCTACCTGTCGCTCCTGCAGCTTCATTGGCCGGTACCGGCACCCGAACAGTTTGTGGAACATCTTCGCCGAACTGGCTTGGATCAAAACCGCTTTCACTAACCGCCCATCTGTGGCATTCGTAACGATCGCGGCTTAAGGTTTCATCAGACTGCCCCTGGGCAGGGTATACATAGAGATCCTGCGCCAGTGCAGTAAAAGAAAGTGCAAACAGGCTGAACAAAATAAGGCCTTTACTTAGTTTTGTTTTTAAAACTTTCATATCTAATCCTCGCTGCACTGTTACTGAACCGTGTAACCACGGCCTTCAAGACAAGCTGAATTGGCTCTACGGTAATCACTGGCAAGCTCCGTATCCGAGCTACCTGAACTGGGATCAAAGCCAGTCTGTTCAGAGGCCCAGAGATAACATTCATACATATCTCTATCGCGTTGTTCTTCGCTCTGTCCAGCTGAGGGATAAACATAGAGTTCACCCGTTTCTTCGCTGGCGCCAGCCATCTGTGTTTCGGCACCCTCTGGCTCCTCAACTACAACATATTCCCTTCTATCCTGATCCCACAGGTAGTAGGTAAAATTGACATAGTGATAACGACGTGGCCCGATCCAGAAACTGATAGCTCCCGGGGGGAGTGATCTCACACGCGCGTGAAGAGGCGCTTTAACAACCACGTACGCCCCTTGGGCTCCAGGTCGATAAAAATTGCC
>JBFHKI010000050.1:0-10576 GCA_041595415.1 Pseudomonadales bacterium
ACTGCTTCGAAGGGGCTGGTTGTCAGACTGTCAAGGGTTCCTTTCACAAGAGCTTGTTGGGCGGATTCAAAGCTGGGGAATATTCTGGCGGCGCCAGATTGATAGCCAAAAGTTTGCATTTTTTCGGCGATATGCTGGGCAATTGGTTGGATTTTCGGAATCTGTTCGCGCGGATCGAGGGAAAACTTGCCAATTTCAAAAACTGGGGTATCAGCTTGTGTGCCAAGGTTGTGGAGGAAGATGGACGTCAGAAGACAAAATTTAGCAAAATTTCCAAGTCGCCGAGAATTTAGCGTCATGGCTATTGAGTTTCGCCATAGGTTTAAGGCAAGATTCTGTCTATGGGATTTTGTAACGCTCATCGTTGGTTTCTAAACCAGCCCCTAAGTCGATTGAGGGATAAGTGCATCTGAGACGCATTCTACCTCCTTACTCTATCGACTGCCTTAGAGAAATCTTCTGTGTTTAGTCTCTACACAGATACTTATCCGACAACCTCTTCTACGTTTTACCCGCACACCTCTCTTTCCCTGTACTTCCAAACTAAAGGAAATATTTGATGAACTCTCGTCTGGATCCGCTGTTGCTCGAAGAAAGTGATCTCCCGAATACTGAAAAAAAGGCCTATGTCCTGGATACCAATGTGCTGTTGCATGACCCGATGGCTATGCACTCCTTCAGTGAGCACAAGGTAGTTATTCCCATGACGGTTCTCGAAGAACTGGATCAGATCAAAGATCGGCGGGACAAAGACGTCAGCCGCGAAGCGCGAATAGCCATCGGCAATATCGATAAAATTCTGGCTGATGCGGATACCCGGCAGATTCAGGAGGGGGTAGAAATATTTTCGCCGGTGGCGTCGGATTCGGCAGTGTCGGGTACCTTGGCGGTATATCCGGATCAGCTGTTAAGTCATGAGAATGAAAGCAAGTTTTTGCGGACCAATATTCAGCACGACAACGATAATCGCATTATCAATGTTGCGCTGAAGTTGCAGGAGGCCGAGCCGGACACTAAGGTCTGCCTGGTGACCAAAGATATCAATATGCGTTTAAAGGCCAAGGGTTCAGGCTTGATGCACGTTGAGGACTATCGAAATGACAAGGTTTTGGATGATATTGACCTGTTGGCCACGGGCACCCAGGAAGTGGAGGGTAGCTTTTGGGATAGGGTCGAAACGGTTACAACCGTTCAGGAGCTCCGGGCGACCTTGCACGAAGTACCCAGAGATGCTTTAGCCTCTAATGCCTATCTCAATCAGTTTGTTATAGACCAGGCCGGCTTTGTGGGCAGGATTACCCGCCTGGATGAAGAAACGGCTGCTTTGCAGGATCTAAACAACGAAATCCTCATGTCCCAGCGCGTATGGGGTTTAACGCCGCGTAATCTGGAGCAGGCGCTGGCTTTGCATCTTTTGCGCCAGCAAGAATTGGATCTGAATATTCTGGTAGGGCCGGCAGGCTCGGGTAAGACTTTGTTGGCACTGGCCTATGGGCTACATGCCATACTGGAAGAAAAACGCTATAACAAATTAATTGTCGCTCGTTCAACGCCACCGATCGCCGAAGATATCGGTTTTTTGCCCGGTACCGAAGAAGAGAAAATGGCTCCCTGGCTGGCGGCTTTTGATGACAATCTCGAAGTGTTGCACGGCAATGATGAGTCTCCCTATGGCAGTGTTGAATACGTCAAGGAGAGGGCCAATATCCAGTTTAAATCACTGAACTTTATGCGTGGACGATCCTTCAGTAACGCCTACATTATTATTGATGAGGCCCAAGGGCTGACCCAGTTCCAGCTGAAATCTATCATCACCCGGGTTGGTCAAAACTCAAAAATTGTGATTCTCGGAAATCTGGCACAGATCGACAATAAATACATCACGCCTCTGACATCCGGGCTCACCTACGTAGTTGAGCGTTTCAAAAACTATCCGGGTTCCGGTCTGGTACATATTAATGGCATTGAGCGCAGTCACCTTGCTGCCTTTGCCGAAGAGAACCTCTAGACCGGAAGTGGTCTGCTTTGTCTGAATCTGAGCTGGCCATGTTTCCCCTGAACCGGGCCGTGGTTCCGGGTGCCAAGCTCAAGTTGCAATTGTTCGAGCAGCGATATCTGAAAATGGCTCGGGATTGTCTGGCTGCCAATAAGGGCTTTGGAATAGTAGGGCTGAAGTCCGGCGGTGAAGCTGTCGCCGCGTCTGAGTTTTATCCGGTGGGTTGTCGGGTGCAAATTGAAGATTGGGACCAGCTTCAAAACGGGTTGCTCGGCATCAGCCTGAAATCGGATCGTCGATTTTCTGTCGATTCGGTGCAGCAGGAGCCCAATGGTCTGTGGGTGGCTCAGGTGAGTTGGCTGCAGGACAAAAGCTCTGTGGAGGATGATTGGCGGCTTCGATATAAGGGGTTGGTCGATCTTTATCACACCCTTTCCAGTCATTTTGGGCAAACTCTTGACCCGCTCGAAGATGCCGCTGAACTGGGTTGGGCTATTGCCAGATTTATACCCCTGAGCAACAAGGATTTTGCCGAACTTCTATTAGAAAACGATCCTGTGGAGCGGCTCGGGTTAATAGCCCTGAGGATAGATCAGCTCGCGATGCAATGAACTCCTCTCTGCTTTCGTTTAGAATGCGCGCAACGAATAGCCCTTTGATCGATAAGGTTTTTTGGGGCTGGGTAAAATTGAGTTGAGGCAAGAGTGACAGTAGCAGAATATTTCAGTCAGGCTGGTGCGGCGGCACGAGCTGCCAGCCGCATTATTTCGGCCGCCGGTACTGAGCAAAAAAACAACGCCCTGATCGAAATAGGCCGAGCGTTGGATGCATCGCGTGCAGATATTTTGGCCGCCAATCATATGGATATGGAGGCAGGGCGTGCCAAGGGTTTGGATGCTGCACTGCTGGATCGCCTTGAGTTAAATCAGGATCGCATTTCGGCCATGATCGAGGGCCTGCATCAGGTGGCCAGTTTGGCGGATCCTGTCGGCGAGATTAGCGACATGAATTACGGGCCAAGTGGTATACAAGTCGGCAAGATGCGGGTGCCATTGGGCGTGATAGGCATTATCTACGAGTCACGTCCCAACGTGACCATCGATGCGGCAGCCCTATGCCTGAAATCGGGCAATGCCACTATTCTTCGAGGTGGGAGCGAAGCTATTCATTCCAATACGGCTATTGCGGCCTGTATTAAAACCGGGCTTCAGGCCGCAGGTTTGCCTGAATCGGTTGTGGTGGTAATGGACCGCCCTGATCGTGAAATAGTGGATTTGATGATCACTTCTCCAGAATGGGTGGACGTTATTGTGCCCCGCGGTGGCAAGGGGCTGATTGAACGTATCAGTAACAACGCCCGAGTACCGGTTATCAAACATCTGGATGGCAATTGCCATCTCTATGTGCATGAAGATGCCGACTTGGATAAGGCGTTAGATATCTGTGTGAATGCAAAAACCCACAGGTACGGTGTTTGTAACGCGATGGAGTCGCTTCTGATTAATGACAAGCTCGCCGGAGTTTTTCTGCCCCGGATCGCTAAGCTATACCAAGAAGCCGGCGTGGAAATTCGCGGATGTGAGCGGACTCAGGCTTTGGTTGAGGCTGTAGCGGCGACCGAAGATGATTGGTATCTGGAATATCTGAGTCCGGTCATTTCTGTACGGATAGTCGGAGATCTGGACGAGGCTATTGCTCACGTGAATAAATACAGCTCCGGGCATACCGACGGTATTATCACTCAGGATTATTCGGCTTCGCGGCGTTTTTTGCGTGAGGTGGACTCCTCTTCGGTGGTGGTCAATGCGTCAACACGTTTCGCCGACGGTTTTGAGTATGGGCTGGGTGCAGAGATTGGTATTTCTACGGATAAAATTCATGTTCGCGGGCCTGTTGGTCTGGAAGGGCTGACCTCGCAGAAATGGATTGTGTTGGGTGAAGGACATATTCGGTCATAGCTCCTTTTGCCAAGGGATACTTTGGCCTTGAAACGAATCGCCGTTTTTGGTGGCAGCTTTGACCCGGTTCACCTCGGGCATCAGAAGATTATCCGGGCAGTACTTGATCAGGTGCAACCACAGCGGCTTCTGCTATTGCCCTGTGGCGACCCACCGCACCGGAGTCCCTTGGTCGCCAGTGCGGCCCAGCGGTTGCACATGTTGCAGTTGGCCTGTGGGCAGATCCCCGATGTGGAGATCGACAGCCGCGAATTACAGCGCCAGGGACCTTCCTATAGCTATTTGACTTTACAGGAGTTGCGCCGGGAAAACCCCGAAGTGCAGCTCTTATTTGTAATGGGTTGGGATAGTTTGGTGAGTTTCCCGAGCTGGTATAACTGGCGGGAAATTTTGCAGATTGCCAGCCTTTTGGTGGTGGCCAGGGCGGTAGATAAGCCCGATATTCCACCACAATTGGACCTGCAGTTGGAGAGTTGGCGGGATTCCTTTACAGGAAATGGCAAAGTAGTACGCCTGGCCTTTGATGAGGTTGGGGTCTCTTCAACCGAGGTGCGGTCGCGACTTAAACAGGGTTTGGCAACCGATACTCTGCTCAGTGCAGAAGTTCGCCAGTACATTGAACAACAGCATATATACAGTGACTGATGGTTGTCGCTGATTAACCGGGATTTACCAGTCCCATATTAAAGAAAAAATTTATGAATACAGAAGAACTGAAAAACACCATTGTCGACGCTCTGGAAGATATCAAGGCGATAGATATCCGTGTTCTGGATGTCGGACACCTGACGGATGTTACCGACTATTTAATACTTGCCTCCGGAGCATCGAACCGACAGGTAAAGGCGTTGTCAGACAATGTGATGATGAAGTGTAAAGCGCGGGATGAGCGACCTTTAGGTGTTGAGGGAATTGATCAGGGTGAATGGGTTTTGATCGATTACGGAGTAATAGTTGTGCATATCATGTTGCCGGATACGCGCGAGTTCTATGATCTTGAGCGCTTGTGGGATATCACTGCCTCAAACCGGGCGAACTAGGAATTAACAAACCGATTGCGGCGCTCGATATGTCGCGATCATTGAGAGATAGCTGACTTGAGCCTTGATGTTCAAATAGTTGCCATCGGAACACGCATGCCTGGCTGGGTGGAAGCCGGAGTGTCCGAGTACCTAAAAAGGATTCCTCGCGGAGTGAATCTCCGATTGGTCGAGCTCAACGCAGGTGATCGAGGGAGAGGCGGTTCCGCTGAAACGGCGCGAGAAACTGAAGCGGATCTGATTCTGGCAAAGCTTCAGGGCGTTGACAGAGTAATTGCTCTGGACGAAAAAGGCCGGTCGGTGTCCACCAAGAAGTTGGCATCCCTGCTGGAAGAGTTGCAGATGCAATCCATGAGTTTGGCTTTGGTGATCGGCGGACCTGATGGGCTTTCGAGCAGGGTGCAGGAGCGCGCCAATATGGTCTGGTCTCTTTCGGCCATGACCTTTCCCCACGCTATGGTGCGGGTTATTCTGGCTGAGCAGATTTACCGGGCCTTGATGATCAATTGCAACCACCCTTATCATCGCGAATAGTGATTGGCGGAATGGCTTAGATGCGCGAAGACTCCCTTTTCAGAGACGAGCAGCTTGAAGTCAGGATAATCCGGGGCCGGCTGCAATTTGTTGGCTTTGTTATTTTTATCTGCCTGTCTCTTTTGGCACTCCGCTACCACTATCTTCAGATTGAACAGTTCGACCGCTTTGTCACCTTGTCGGACGACAACCGGATTCACGTTCGCGCCGTTCCACCCACCAGAGGGTTAATCTTTGATCGCAACGGTGTGCTTCTGGCTGAAAACCGTCCCAGCTACACACTTTCTGTGGTGCCGGAGAATGCCGGCGATATTGAGGAGTTACTTACCAAGCTGGGTAAGATTATTACCTTGGCCGAATCGGATCTTGAGCGTTTTCGCGAACAGTTATCAGCAAGGCGGCGCCCTTTGGAGCCCATCCCTCTGCGTTATTCGTTAAATGAAGATGAAGTAGCGCGCTTTGCCGTAAGAGAGTTTGATCTGCCGGGAGCAGATATCCAGGTGGAGTTGATCCGTCACTATCCTCTTGGCGAGTATTTTGCTCACGTGGTGGGTTATGTGGGGCGAATAAATGAAAGGGATCAGGCTCGCATCGACGCCGAAGCCTATGCCGGTTCTCATGTGATAGGCAAAACCGGGATAGAGCGTCAGTACGAAAGCGAGCTTCTGGGGCAGGTTGGTTATGAATATGTTGAAACGGACGCGCGCGGTAATGTTTTGCGAGTTTTGGAGCGACATCATCCTGTACCCGGTAAAAATCTTTATCTCAATATCGACAGTGAATTGCAGATCGCCATTCAGGATGCCCTGCAATCAGAGCAAGCCGCAGTTGTTGCTATAGATAATGCCAGCTCCGGTGTTTTGGTAATGGTCAGCACCCCGAGTTTTGATCCCAATCTCTTTGTTTCGGGTATCAGCAGTCGCGCTTATAACGCCCTGTTGGAAGATCCGGCCAAGCCTCTCTTTAACCGGGCTTTGCAAGGGCAATATCCGCCCGGCTCCACGGTAAAACCCATGTTCGGGCTGATTGCTTTGCAGGAGCAAACTATTACTCCTGAATTTACCGTGTTTGACCCGGGATATTTTGCCCTCGAAGGGCAGCAAAGGGTTTACCGGGATTGGAAAACCCAGGGCCACGGTACGGTTAATCTGGCCAAGGCGATTGAAGAGTCCTGCAACGTTTTCTACTACCATTTGGCCAATATAACCGGCATAGATGTGCTTGCAGACTATGGTCTGCGCTTTGGTCTGGGGCATCAAACCGGTATTGATATCCCCGGCGAGCAGCCTGGGGTAATGCCATCCCCGGAGTGGAAGCGGGCGACACGAAATACGGCCTGGTATCCGGGCGATACAGTCAACGCCGGTATTGGGCAAGGCTTTTTATTGGTCACCCCGGTACAGATGGCGCAAACCACAGCGGTTATCGCACGACGTGGCGCGGTAATGTCTCCCAGAGTGGTTCAAAGTGTCGGCGATCAACCCGTTGTCCCTCTTCTGGAAGACCAGATTGAGATTCGCGATGAATATTGGGATCTGGTTTCTCGGGCGATGCGCAATGTTGTACATGGAACTTATGGTACAGCCCGAGCCATTGGGAATGGGTTAAGTGATTATGAGATTGCCGGTAAAACCGGTACGGCCCAGGCAATCAGTATTGCCGGAGATGTTAAATACGACGATCTGGAGCTGGAAAAGCATCTGCGGGATCACGCGCTCTTTATCTCCTATGCTCCAGTAGAAGACCCCCAGGTATCGCTGGGTATTATTGTGGAGAATGGAGAGCACGGCGGGAGTATGGCAGCGCCGATAGCCCGCTTGGTTTTCGATACCTGGCTGGGCCAGCTTGAGAGTAATTCGGCAGTGGGGTCGGACAATGCCGCAAACTGATTTTGTCCGGTCTTTACCGGATGCCGAGCCGGACAAGTCCAAAACCAGCTTTTGGCAGATAATTCATGTCGATCCACTTTTGTTGTCTGCCGTGTTGATAACTTTGGGTTTTGGTTTTTTTGTTCTTTACAGTGCCAGCGACGGACAGATGTTTTATCTGAAGCGGCAAATGGTATTGGCCGGTGCTGGCTTTGTTGTCATGATGATTGTGGCGCAGATTCCACTGGCGATTATCCGGCGTTGGGTTTGGCTGCCCTATATTGGAGGCTTGGGGCTGCTGGCCGCTGTTCTGTTTATCGGTACCGAGGTAAACGGAGCGCAGCGTTGGTTGGGGCTGGGACCGATCGCCTTTCAACCTTCGGAGATCGTCAAGCTATCCCTGCCTCTGCTGATTGCTGCCTATTTGGGTAAGCGACAGTTGCCGCCCCGATTCAAACACGTGTTGGCCACACTGATAATGGTGGCCTTGCCTGCGGGCCTGATAATTGTGCAACCCGATCTGGGAACAAGTTTGCTGGTGGCTGGTTCGGGTATCGCCGTGCTCTTCGTGTCTGGCCTGCGGCCTCGCTATATAGTTGCAGCCTTTTCACTGCTGCTGGTATCGGCTCCGCTTGTATGGCAGTTTGGCCTGCACGATTACCAGCGTGGACGAATTATTACCATGTTCAACCCGGAGGCCGATCGCCTGGGTGCTGGCTGGAATATTATTCAATCTGTTACCGCCATAGGTTCGGGAGGCTGGTCTGGCAAGGGTTGGCTGTCAGGTACTCAGTCGCGGCTGGACTTTTTGCCTGAGGGGCATACGGATTTCATTATTGCCGTGCTGGCCGAGGAATTCGGTTTCCGGGGTGTTTGTTTCTTGTTAATGATGTACCTGATTATTATTGGCAGGGGGTTCTGGATAAGCTACACCGCCAAAACACCATTTAGCCGATTAGCTTCAGCAGCCTTTGTATTTACTTTTTTTATCTATGTTTTTGTAAATATGGCAATGGTATCGGGCATGCTGCCCGTAGTTGGTGTTCCATTACCTCTGGTGAGCTATGGCGGCACCTCGCTGATCTCCCTGTTTATTATGGTCGGCATATTGATGGCCGTATCAACCGAACCCGGAACTCTGAAATCATGAAAAAACTGTCCACCTTTCAAGGCAAAGCAGCAACTTTTTTGGTGTTGCTGTCAGCCGCCTTTCCCTTGTTGGCGGATTACTCCGATCGTCAGGAAGTACAAGTCTTTATTGACGAGATGGTGCAAGAAGAAGGGATAGATCGTCTCTGGATGGAGCAACTTTTCCAGGAGGCCCAATACAGCCAGTCGGTAATAGACGCGATCACCCGTCCGGCGGAAAAAACCCTGAATTGGGCGGAATACCAAAAGATATTTCTGACGCCGGCGCGACTGGAAAGGGGATTGGAGTTTTGGGAGGAAAATGCCGAGGTGCTGGAACAGGCTGTAGAGCATTTTGGTGTGCCTGCGGAAGTGGTTTTGGCTATTATCGGGGTGGAAACTTTCTACGGACGCTATACCGGGGGCTACAGGGTTATAGATTCTCTTTCCACTTTGGCATTTGACTACCCGCCGCGAGGACAGTTTTTTCTTGGTGAATTGCGATCGTTGGTTTTACTGGCCAATCAGCATGCTGTGGAGCCGGCCAGTTTGACCGGTTCTTATGCAGGAGCCATGGGGCTGGGGCAATTTATCCCGAGCAGTTATCTGGCCTATTCCAGCGATTATGATGGTGATGGTTTTGCCGATCTGTGGAATAACCCTGCGGATGCTATCTGGAGTGTTGCAAATTATTTGACAGTTCACGGCTGGCATCGCAATGAACCAGTGTTTGAGAGAATTGAAGCGCCGCTGGATATCTCGACAGATTTGCTAAACCAAGACCTTAAACCCTATCTCAGTCTGGATGACCTGAGTGCAGCGGGAATTTCCAACCTGGAGTATGACAACTACCGGGGCGAAGTGACGCTGATGCAGCTTGAAGGGGTTGATGGGCTTGAATACTGGATCGGGCACCACAATTTTTACGTTATTACTCGTTACAATCACAGCCACCTTTACGCTATGGCCGTGGCGCAACTGGCGGCACAGATTCGGGCGGGTAGAAATGCCACAGATATTTAAACAACAGTGATGCAACAGCGAATAATTTTACTCTGGCTTTTAGTGCTGCTGGCCGGTTGCAGTAATAACCTGATTAGACCAGCCAGTACATCGGATTCGGCGCCGCAGCGGGTGATAGACGTATCCCGTATTCCTGAAGTGGTGCCAGAGCCGGAAGAAGTGTTGCGAACCGGAAATATAAGTCCCTATACGGTATTGGGGGGAACCTATGAAGTTATGCCCAGCAGCCGGGGCTATCGAGAGACGGGTTACGCATCCTGGTACGGCAGTAAATTTCACGGTCGACTGACTTCCAATGGTGAGGTCTATGACATGTATCAGATCACCGCTGCGCATAAAACCCTGCCGATCCCTGCCTATGTGTTAGTGCGTAATCTTGATAATGGCAAGGAGCTGATAGTTCGGGTTAACGATAGGGGGCCTTTCCACGATGATCGAATTATCGACCTGTCATGGGCGGCGGCGGCAAAATTGGGTTACGCCGACTCGGGTGTTGCCCGGGTTGAGGTTATTGCGCTGGACCCCAATGATTATCAAACAACACTGGCCAAACTCGCGGCAGAAAATTCCAGCCCGGCAGCACCGCCAGTGCAAAGAATTGAAGATAATAGTGCCCGGCTGAGCCATTTGCAGATTGCCGCCCTGTCCAATCCGGATGCCGCGGAGGTATTGGCAGATACAGTGGAATCCCTTGCCGATATAGATGTGCAGGTTATTCCGCCCGCCGGTGGTGGAGATTTTTATCGTGTTTTGGCCGGACCTATTGTCGAGACCACTCAGCTGGATATTTTGCAAACCCTGCTTGAACTGAATGGCCTGCCGGCCGGATATCTGGTCGACTATGGTGCGATACGGTTGGCCAATTGTGATGTCAGTTCTGACAGTTTGAGCTGTTAGCTGGTACTATTTCAACCCAACTAGAATTTGCTATGGAATCTCAATTGCGCGCAAAACTTTGTCTTTTATTTGTCCTGTTTTTCACATCCGCTTCCTGGGCTCAACCCATTATTCCGGCCGCGCCCGACTTGG
>JBFHKI010000051.1:0-10353 GCA_041595415.1 Pseudomonadales bacterium
CAGCGGTGCGGGATAGAGCGCAGCATATGTTGGACGCTCTGATTAATAATCCTGGTTCTGCAGGTAAAAGCAAGACCGATTCCAGTCAGCAAGTGGAGCTGGTGCTTAAGCAGACGGCAGATATCTACGAACTTCCTGTAACTATTATTGGTGAGGCCTGGGTAAATATTGAGCCGGATCGGTTGCAGAGTATTGTGGATAATCTATTGGGGAATTATTCCCATCAGGCGCGAAAGAATCTGTCTCGTATTACCGACTTGCACATCGAAATAAAAAACTACGAAAACACCGTGGTAGTTATTATTCAAGACAATAATGGTGCTCCCTGCCTGTGGCCTGAGAGGTTGTTTGAACCATTTTGGAGTGAACATGGCGCTGGTCGAGGTATAGGGCTATATCAAGCCAAACAGCAGGCAGCTGCGGTTGGAGGTGATTTGTCTATCAATGCAAAGCCCGACCGGCCATTGCAATTCCGATTGTCACTACCGGCCAAAGTGTAAAAAAAACCTACATATTGTGCTAAATAGCATTCTTGCTTAAAGTGACTGTCAAGACGTGAGAATTGGTTTGCCTGATTCTTCAAATTTACCTTAACGGGGTTTAAAAAGTGGAAAGATTACAAGCAAAATCACCATCAACGCAGAGTGGTTTTACTCTGATCGAAATTGCCATTGTGTTGGTCATTATCGGTCTGTTACTCGGCGGTGTGCTGCAGGGTCAGCAACTTATTGAGAACTCACGGGTAAAGTCGGCCACTAATGATTTTAACGGTGTGGCCGCTGGTGCATTTTCCTATCAAGATCGCTACGGGCGTTTACCTGGAGACGATCCTGGTGCCATACCGGCACGTGGTGATAGCTGGGCCTCCGTTACGGCTGGTGATGGCGATGGCTCAGTGGATGCCGCATTGGCAGATACCTTCACAGGGGCAACTACTGGCGAATCCGGTGATTTCTTCCAGCATCTTCGCGCCGCCGGGTTTATCGCTGGTGATCCGGCAGACACAGGTGTTGATGCGTTACCGCAAAACCCTTTTGGTGGGTTAATAGGTGTTACCAATGCCTCCATGGGTGGCGGCCTTCTCGGACTTAAGGTCTGTATGAATAATGTTAACGGTTCTGCGGCTATCGCTCTGGATACCCAACTGGATGACGGCGCAGGTGCAACTGGCCGCTTCCGAGCTACTGATGGCAGTACTAACACCGCTCCAATCGCGACTGCCTTGGCAACACCTTATTCAGAAGACGGTATCTATATTGTTTGCTACCGAATCTAACGAAAAATCGATCCATATCAAAAGGCTCCTTATACGGAGCCTTTTTTATTTCCGGTATAAAGATTTTTCGATGTATCAGTGAGTTACGCCCTTATATTTTGCTGTGCTAGTATTTCAGGGCGAATACCGGCGGCAGTTACCATTTCCAGCAAGGCAAGAAGAAGCAATGAATTGGCCAGAGCTTAAATTAACCCAGGCATCTATTCGCACGGAATGGCCGCAGGTCAGTGTGCTCGTAATTCTGGTTTTGGTTTTTGCCGGCAATGTGATTGGCCTGCTGGAATTTGGTACGGATAATTTCCCCGGGGTTTCCCTGAACACAGGTATCTTCTCCAGCCGTGGCGCTTTCTTTGTGCCAGAAGTGGTAGCCTCGCTGGAATACTGGATTATGGTTGTGTCTGGATTGGTTCTGGCTATCTTGATGCCTTTGCTGACACCTATTTCGGCTTCGATTCTGGTAGCCCTGCTGACCATACCGCCACTTTATTTAAGTTTGGGTATGCCCTACCGGGAGCCCCAGATCCCAATGCAGTACAGCCTGCTGGTTTTGCTTGTACTGTTCGGTATGAATGTACTCCTTAAATATTTTGCCGAGACACAGAAAAAACAAAAGCTTCTCAGCGATTTTGGTCGCTTTGTTCCCCCTGAAATCGTGTCGCAATTGAACCGTCAGCCTGGGTTGCTTGAGCTGGAAGGGGTGTCCAAAGATATGACTGTGTTTTTTTGTGATTTGAAGAACTTTACCGGTTTCTCCGAACAGTTAAGTCCCAAGGATCTGGTCAGTCTATTAAACGAATATTTCACCCTGATGACGGAGATTCTGTACAAACACGGTGCCACCATTGATAAATACATCGGTGATTCCATCATGGCGTTCTGGAGCGCACCAGTACCTCAGGAAGACCATGCCCGACGGGCGGTGATGGCGTCGATTGATATGCATGCCGGCGTTGAAAAATTGTCTGCCGATTTTATCCGCCGCGGTTGGCCGGGACCGACCATGGGAGCAGGCATTAACTCCGGTGAGATGAATGTGGGCAATATGGGGTCGCGTTACCGTCTGGCTTATACCGTTATAGGTGACGCGGTAAATCTGGCAGCACGACTGGAGGCCATGACTCGTCTATACGGTGTACCCACTATAGTTGGCGAAGAGACCGCAAATTCTATTGAAGATGTGGCTTTTCGGGAGTTGGATACGGTAGTGGCCAAGGGCAAAAGCACCAGTACCCGTATCTATCAGCCTATTGGTCTTACAAAAGATTTGAGCGATGAACAAAGATTGTTCCTGGCGAAACACGATACAGCTTTGCAAAGTTACTATGCCAAGGATGTGGAAACAGCGCGCAAATTATTTACTGAATTACACTGCGAATCGGGCGAAGAAACATATTATCAATATATGATAAAACGGCTTTCGGATCGCCGGGCTGCGCGGGATATAGTCTGAACTCTGCCTTGGATTTACTGTGATGGTCGCCCGGTGGGATTGCAACGTTACAAAGCCCTGCCTCTTTGTCTCCGGATAGTTGATGCTTACTCTCGGCTAGCTCAAAATGAGGTTCCACAAAAAGAAACTATAAAGTGACAAAGCCCCAAAATCCTCAGTTTATGTACCTCGGCGTTTGCGCCTGTTTCCTTCTGTCAGGCTTTGCCGCTTTGCTTTACCAGACGGCCTGGATGCGGCAGTTCTCAACCGTTTTTGGCACTTCGGAACTCGCGGTGGCAACGGTGCTGTCCGCTTATATGGGAGGGCTTGCTCTGGGTGCCGCTCTGGCTGGTAAATTTATCCAGCGGGTTAAAAGGCCGGTTCTAACCTACGGAATTCTTGAGGCGGCTATAGCCGTTTCGGCATTACTTGTGCCTGTTCTCTTGGGGATGGCGCGCTGGGCCTATGCGGCCCTGTTAGGTGGACAGCTACAGCCGCCTGATGCCAGCGGTTTGGGGCAGTCGCTTTTCTATTTTGCAATGGCCTTTATGCTTTTGGTTATACCCACGGCCTGTATGGGGGCAACCTTGCCACTCTTGACCCGTTATGCCGTCAGTTCGGATGAACAGATAGGCTCCCGGGTTGGCGTGCTGTATGCCATCAATACCGTTGGTGCAGTACTGGGAACCTTATTGGCGGCATTTGTCCTGTTGCCGGCTTTGGGTTTGTTGGGGACAGTCTGTTTTGGTGTGGTAATTAACTTATTGGTTTTTGTTTTGGCGGTATTAATCGCCAGACAGGCCGGCGTCATGGAAACGGAATCTACTGCTCAACCGGAGCTGCCACAATCTGTTGAAGTGGATCAAAAAGAAGTCTTGCCTCGCTGGTTTGGCCCGAGGCTGATTTTGCCTATCATGCTGGTGTCCGGTACCAGTAGTTTTGTCTATGAAGTGCTGTGGACCAGGCTTTTGTCTCATATTCTTGGTGGTAGCGTCGCCGCATTTGCCACCATGCTTGCCAGCTTCTTGTCCGGTATTGCGATTGGTAGTGCGGTTGCCGCACGCTTTGCGAAAAATACACGCCAGTCTGTTCAAATTTTTGTTTGGGTTCAGGCGGGCATAGCCTTTACTTCAATGGCTATCTATCAGTGGCTGGATTTAGCTATCCCCGATCAACAAGGCCTCACCGGGAATGTTGGTATTGCGATTGCGATACTTTTACCCGCTACGCTATGTATCGGCGCTACTTTCCCACTGGCGGTTCGCATCTATACCCGGACTGTGGCCGGAGCGGCCAATTCCTCCGCTCAAGTCTATGCCTGGAACACCTTGGGCGCAATTTTTGGGGCAGCCTTTGCCGGATTTTTCCTTATCCCGGCTCTGAAGTACGAAGGCACAATAAAGCTTGTGGTGCTGCTCAATATTTTGCTCGGATTGTCAGCTGCGCTCTTTATCACACGAATAAAGCTTTGGTACGCCGGTGGCATGGCCGGACTTTTTCTGATCGGACTGGTCTTTTACAACCCGGTGTTTCCCGAAAATATTTTGCGCACCTCACCAATTGATAAGAGAGCGGCGGGCGAAATTCTCTACTATGAGGTAGGCAGGTCCTCGACAGTATTAATGACGCGGGATAACGGTACGATTGGGTTGCGCAATAACGGTTTGCCTGAGGCGGGTTCCGAGTTGCGAGGTTCGCCGCCATTAAAAAGCACCCAGCGAGCACTGGGTACTCTGCCCGGGCTGATCCGGCCCGATGCAGAGTCAATGCTTATTGTCGGTTTCGGTGGAGGAAACGCGATCAATGGAGTGCCGCCAAGTGTGTCTGAAATAGATGTGATTGAGCTAGAGCCAAAGGTTATCGATGCTAACAGATTAGCCGGAGATATCCGCAAGCTTGATCCTCTGAAAGATCCCAGAGTGACTGTTTATATCAATGATGCCCGCAGTGCGCTCAGTCTTACCGATAAAAAATATGACGCCATAGTTTCCCAGCCCTCACACCCCTGGACGGCGGGGGCTTCACACCTCTATACCCGAGAGTATATGGAGCTAGCTGCTGAACACCTGTCTGAAGATGGGGTTTTTCTGCAGTGGATGGCCGGACAGTTTATAACCGAATCATTGTTGCGCAGTCTCTGTGCGACCATGTTGGAGGTTTTTGACTACGTAAAGGTTTACCACCTTTTTCCAGAGGTGCTGTTTTTTGTTGGCTCACAAAACCCGATGGATACCGAGCTTGAGATGGCGGCTACCGGTCGCCCTGTAGTGGATGCCCCGGTTTTCTTTTACCAGAATGGATTGGCTTCGGTGGAAGATTTACTGGCGGGGTTGTTACTGGATACCGAAGGTGTGCACGCCTTTGCAGAGGATGCACCTCTATTGACAGACAATTTCAATCGCATGGCTACCGAGTCAGCCAACCTGAGCGCCTCAGAAGCACGTATGACAACGGTGGAAATCACGGAATTATTACGCCCCTATGTGCCGGTGCTTAATGCCAATAGTTGGGTACATCAACAACTGCCTGAGGTGAACTTCGCTTATATTTCTGAACAGTTTGAAGAAATGCGGTTGAGGCCCTACAGCATTGCGTTAGCTGAAGCTCTGGATCGGGCCGATAACCCGCAGAGTTTTATTCTCACCGGGTTGGGGCTTGAAAGACAGGGCGACCGACCTGAATCACAGAAGGTTCTGTCACAGCTAGTGGCACTTTTGCCGGAAGGCGATCTTCGAAACCAGGCGCTGTATGCCCAGATCAAACCCTGGTTAGTACCTCTTATGATGGGTACAGCCCCCGCTTCCATTCGCGATGCAGCAAATGAATTGACCGGCTCTGCCGCCGCAGTTATTCAGGGTAGGGCTGCGGTTGCGCAACAGGATTGGCCGCAAATAGCCAGTTTGGATTCTCTTTTGTTTCAATCCGAAGCGACAGACCTCTGGTTTGTCGATGCGGTAAAACTTATGGCCGAGTGGCGAAACAATCAGGCCAGGATAGAAGGTCGCCCCGACCTTGCCATGCAGGCAGCTCAGATTATCGACCTGGCTATTGCCATTCATCCAAGTCCGGATCTTTTTTCTGCACGAGTGTCCGCAGCCTACTTTTCCGGCCTCCCGGATGAGGTTGTCGAGACGATTCGCAGAATGACTTATGTAATCGAGTCAGAGTTGGACTATATGGAAAAGGATGAAAGTGTCGGCACACAAAGTCTGCTGGACTTCCGTCTTCAACAGCTACAGCTTATTGAGTTGACCTTAAATGACATGTCGATCCGCTATTCGATTAGCGAGATTTCATTGCAAGAAATCAACGAACGTATTGTTGAGTTGCGAGAACAGGCGTTGAGAATCAGCCCGCCTTAACGGAACGGGCTGATCTCTGACGAAATTATTTCCCTGGTAACATCCTTTTCAGCACATCGTCCTTTTCCACATAATGGTGATAAACAGCTGCACTGGCATGGGCAACAATAATTACCCAAAAAATAAAGGGTCCGGCGATCTTGTAATGAAAAACATCAAACGGAACTTCAAATTCTTCATAGGTAGTGCCAAACAGATCGACAAGCCAAATACCCAAAGCGGTATCCTTGAAGGGTGGAACCGCAAAGATGCCATAACTAACACCGCTGCTGTTCCCGATATAGCCTGAAAGTGGCATGGCGATCAGAAACAGATAGAGTAAAAAATGGCTGACATGTGAGGCCTGAATTTGCCACTTGGGCATGGAATCTGGAAGTCTGGGGGCAGGGTTGGTTGCTCTCCACCAGATTCGTAGGGCAAAAAATATCAAAACGCTAAAGCCTATAGCCTTATGCAGTCGAATGAGAGGGGATCTCATTGGCCCCTCGTTATTCAATACCCAGTCCAGGTATACAACCAGCACATAGGCCACCAGAACCCAGATAGCTGTTAGCCAATGTAACCATTTTGCGATGCTGCCGTAGCTGGTTTCCGTATTGCGAATCATAAATTCTCCTCCGGGCAAATAATGGTTTTTTATCTTGGACGTTTGCTGGCGGGGTAGTTCCACTCGAAATAATCGTCATTCAGGCGGCCGTTAGTTCGCAGCAAATACATACCTTCAATAATGTGAGCGTAACGTACCGGGCCAAAATCTATAGTCTCATAACCAAGTTCATGACACATTTCGGCGACAAGGGCTTTAGCTTCGGCATCGTTTCCTACGATTGGCAGTGTCAGGGGATGGTCGACCAGCCCCGGATCAATCATGGTATCGACACTGATACTGCTAAAGGCTTTAACAATTTTGGCCCGGGGGGCCAAAGCCTGCATGCGCTCAGCATTGGAGATAAAACTCGGGTAGTCGACATAACCACCATCAACGATAACGCGAGGGTTTATAGGGTCAATAATGATTTTTCCGGAAAGATCACCCAGGCTGACCAGAACTTGCTCGGCGACATTCCAGGGTACAGCCAATAAAACGATTTCTGCCAGTTTGGCCGCTTCAGGTTGACTGGTGGCTGTGGCATCACCGGGAGTGCGGTCAACCAAATCTTGTACTTCAGGGCTGTCAGGGCTGCGTGATCCGTAGATTACTTGATGCCCCAAGCTGGCAAAGCGGGGGCCAAGGGCACTACCTACGGCGCCAGTACCGATAACGGCAATAGTGTCGGCCAGGGCTGTGGCTGGGAAAATACAGAATAAGAAAAGGCCTGGAAGGATTTTTTTAAGATTCATTGGTTGGTTCCGTCGGATGAAGTTTGGCTGGGTCGGCAGGGTGTTTTTTAGCGGGCAGCATTCTGACTAATATATCGTCTTTATAAACGAAGTGATGGTATAGGGCCGCTCCAATATGGACTGCAATTAGCACCCATAGAATATAGGGGCCAGCCAGATGGTAGTGAAAGTAATCCAGAGGCGCTTCCCACTCTTCCCAGGTCACATTGAGCCGATCCATGATCCAGATGCCGATCTCGGTTCGACGAAAGCCTTCGATCCGAAACAGACCGTAATTGACGCCCCCACCATTACCCAGGTAACCACTAAGAGGCATAGCCAGCATAAAGAAATACAGCAAGAAATGCGAAGCTTGGGACGCTTTCACTTGCCACCAGGGCATATTGTCAGGGTGTTTCGGTTGGGGATTTGCAAAACGCCAATAGAGACGCAGAACAAAGAAAACCAGAACACTAAAACCGACTCCCTTATGCAGGCTTTGTACAAAAAACCTCGATTGTCGGTCTTGCTCATCAATAAACCAGACAAGGTAGTAGACAAATATATAGGCGAGCAGGAACATCAATGCTGTCAACCAATGTAGCCATTTCGCCACACTTCCGTAGCTGTCTTTGGTATTGCGAATCATCATCCCCCCCCGAGAGTGCCAGGAACATCTGGCTTTATAGATTGCATTCCCCAGTGCCCATACTAAGTAAAAAAACGGCGGGAATCTCTTAATAAATGTTACGTAGGGAGCTCAGGGTGTCTTGATCAGGCGAGAAGTGTCATCGAATGACGGTTTATGTCACAAGACTGGCTTGGCTATGAATCTGGTCAAAGGTTTCAGAAAAAGGGTATGGGTACTGTTGGTCTGGGCTGGAAATGCAAAACGGGTTTGACCCATAGGACCAAACCCGTTCGATTGAATCAGGCTTCTGGAATGCCCGCTTCCACAGAGATAAGCAGGTTTACAAAGGGTAGGAATCCGCCGTCCAGGCCATAGGTGATATTGTAGTCCGAGCGATCGAAACTGGCTGAAGCATCGGCGCCACAAACTTCGCGGCCATGGCGAAAATGCGGTTTACACATGAACTGGTGAATCTCCAGATTCAGTTCGTTTGTAACACCGTGCAGGGTCAGCTCACCGCGAACCATAGTGGGGTTGCCATCGACAAAGTCGCTCAGCTCGCCGCTATAGCTGGCCATCGGATAATCCGCGGCATCAACTACATGGTCTTTTGCACTGTTGTTCATGGGCTCAAAACCAAAGTCGATAGAATTCATATCCATCTCAACTTCAACTCGGCCCGATAGCGCTTCCTTGTCCAGCACAATAGTTCCTTTAGTCGAAGTGATTTTTCCTCGCCAGATGGAAAGCCCTCCATTGTGATCTGCTTCAAATGCCGGGAAAGTATGTGCCGAGTCGATTACATAGGTGACTGGTTCCGCCATGCTTGTACTGCCGATGGCGCTAAAGATGGCAATAAAAGCGATTTTTTTTAATATTTTCATTTTCCAGATGCTCTTTGGTGAATTTACGCGCTCATTATGAGCAATGTGCATCTTAGTTGCGACTTACTAATTTTCAAGGTGGGCAGAACCAGTTTGGGCCTGAAATTAATCCGGCGGACGAAAGCCGGTTAAAATAGTGGTGGGGTTAGTGAGGGATCGAGGGTATGACCACAAAGAAGCACAGGAAATATAAAGTCTGGCTGGCAAGTGCAATACTTCTTTTGCTGATTGTCCAGGGTTTTTACCATCGCTATAAACCCCTTCATCAAGGTTTGAGTTTTAGTGGCGTCCCAAGGCCAGCCACGGATCTCTCTTTTTTAACAGACATAAGCTATCTTGATTCGGCGGGTAACCGGCAAATCGAACAAAGCATTTTCGACCAGGTTTTTAGCATGATCGATGCCGCCGAAAAGCTGGTGCTGGTCGATATGTTTCTCTTCAACCCCTATCAGGGGGCAGGGTCTGAAACTCACAGGGCTCTCTCGGAAGAGCTCACTTCCCGGCTTGTTGCCAAGAAGCGTGACAATCCGCAATTACCAGTAATTCTGATAACGGATCCATTTAATACGCTCTATGGCGGATTACATTCCGAGCAGATGGAGGTCCTGCAACAAGCCGGTGTTTCATTAACCTATACCAAACTCACCACCTTGCGAGACAGTAATCCGCTCTACTCGGCAATTTGGCGAAGTTTTGTTCGTTACTGGGGTAACGGAACCGGAGGTCTGTTGCCAAACCCGGTCGGCGAAGGAAAAGTATCGTTGCGAACTTATCTGGCGTTACTGAACTTTAAAGCCAATCACCGCAAAGTAGTTATTGCCGATCAGAATGGCCAGTTGTTTGCTTTGGTTACCTCGGCCAATCCACACGATGGCAGCAGTGCCCACGGTAATGTTGCTTTGAGATTCGGTGGGCCGGCGGTGCAGGATTTGATCGATACTGAGTTGGCAGTCTTGAGGATGTCTAATGCCGATACTGGGCCATTGGAAGCCGCAATAGCGCCTTTCCAATTTTTATCCGGGCTCACAGAAAGTGAACAGATACAGGTCTTTACCGAGCGTGCCATTGAAGTTGCCCTGATCGAGAGCATTAATTCCAGTCAGAGCGGGGATCAACTGGATATTGCGGTCTTCTACCTCTCCGACCGCCATGTGCTCAAAGCGATGCTGGATGCCCGAAGTCGAGGTGTTCAGATTCGCGTATTACTCGATCCGAACAAGGATGCCTTCGGGCGTCGTAAAAATGGTATTCCCAATCGGCAGACTGCCCACGAATTGCATTCGGCCGGAGTGCCGGTGCGTTGGTGCGATACGCATGGCGAACAATGTCACAGCAAATTTCTGCTGGCTCGACAGGCTGATGGTGAGGCGCAGCTGATTCTTGGCTCGGCCAACTTTACCAGGCGCAATCTGGATAACCTCAACCTGGAAACCAGTGTGCGCCTATCGGCA
>JBFHKI010000052.1:0-10130 GCA_041595415.1 Pseudomonadales bacterium
GTTGGCGTGAGTAAGCATCACGCCCTTGGCATCACCCGTTGTACCGCCGGTATATTGCAAAACCGCTATATCGGTGGAATTACATGGGGGAGCAGTAAAATTCTCCGTACGACCTGAAGCCAGCAGAGATCGGAAGGAAATGCTCGAAGACCAGTTCAACTTCGGAACGTTCTTTTTGATATAGCGCACCACAAAGTTGATCAGCAGGCGCCGCGGTGTATCGTGCAAATCGGCAAACTCGGTAATCACCACTTCACGGATATCGGTTTTGGCGACGATTTGATTCAGCTCGGCAGCCAGACAATTAAAGGTGAAAATCATCTTCGCTCCGGAATCGCAAAGAAGATTCTCAAGTTCGCGGTCGGTGTAGAGAGGATTCACATTTACCAGTGTCATACCGGCCTTGAGAATAGCCATGGCAGCGACTGGATATTGCAACAGATTGGGCAGATGTATCGCAATGCGATCACCCGGTTCGAGAAAATCTTTTTGCTGAAGCGCCTCAGCCAGTCGGGTAGAAAGTTCATCAACTTCACTAAAACTGAGTGTGCGTTTGTGGCAGGTATAGGCAGGCAGATCACCAAACTTTTGTCGGGCATGCGCAAAAAGATCCGGGAACGTAGAAATATCCGATGGCGGGATTTCTTGAGGAATTCCGTATTTTTTACGCGCTTTTTGAAGCGCTTCCATTACTGAAGAATTTTCCACCTCACCCTCCCCGATGACGCAGACCTGTTAGTCGTGTTGTACCAGAATAAAACAAGGACACCAATCAGGATGACTTTTTCTTATAGCGACGTTGTATAAAAGAAAAAACCAGGTGCACAAAATAGATGCCCATACCCAGTGCCCCGGCGGCCATGAGGTTGATCCCGGCACGAAACCAACCATCGCCAAGCCCTTGCAATTCATCGAACAGCATAGCGATCCAGGCCGGAGCCAGAAATTCGCTGCCTTCGGATTGCGCCGCTGGCGTTACCAGTATCACCAGCACCAGGATTCTGACTAACGAGCCCAGCCACCAGACGCGTGGCCAGCGGGTGAAGCCCCATAAAAAATAATAGGCCATCGCCGAAGCCAGACCATAGATAATCCAGAGACTGAGATAATAGGTTGCACTCATATGTCTATTTTATAGCCTGCGTTTGAGCGAATTCCCATGCCGTCCGAAGTTAACCCCGGGGCAACTTTTCATTAAGTTCATCGATCTTTGCCATCTGGGTTTCCAGCTCTTTTTGCCCCGGCATTATTGGTACATTCGTGGGGGGCAGCTGCAAATAAAAACCCTTTTCCTCGATCGATTTTAAAACTTCAGATGCCTTAGCTCTGGCCAGTTTTCGGCCAGCATCTAATTCCAGCGCCATAACTTCTTCGGCCTGGCCAAAGGTTTTCATCAGCGCTTCTGGCACCTGTTCAAGCTTGTCTTCAAAACGCGTATAAAGGTAGGTCTCGGTTTTTTTACTACTGCGGTATATCTGACAAAGCATATCAACCAAAGACCTCTAAAAGTTTGGGGGCAAATACGTCGGATCGCCAATCCTGCAATATGGCCGGCTCTTGCTGGTCAGGGTTTTGCATCTGCCAGCGGATCAGGGATTCCAGGTCGGTCTTGCTGGCGATCAAGCGGTTGGCAATCTGATATTCCTGAGACAACAGCTCGACCCTTTTTTGCAGCAGCTTGAGCAATGAGCGTTGGGCTCCATCTATCGGCTGCGGCGGTGCACTAACCGGCTGGGCATTGTCATGAGCCCACTCGATCTCGCCGAGTAACTGCCGCCCGTAACGACGCACTGACTCCGGCGCCAAACCCGCTTTATTTTGCAGATCGGCAACACTTTGCGGGACTTTTTTAGCCACTTCAAGAATTACCGGATCACGCACAATCCAGCTTTTGGGTTTATCCAGTTTACGGGCAGAAATTTCACGCCACTTGCACAGATGTGCAGCGATTCGCAGCTCATCGGCATTCAGGCGCCAGTTGCCTTTGAGTTTCAGGTAGGCCAATTCGGGATCCGACTCGGTGCGCATATTCTCCAGGGTCTGTGCACAGTACTGCTGCATCCATTCCAGTTTCCCGCTATCCGACAGACGCTCGCAGAGTGCTTCGTAGATAGGTTCCAACCACTCCACATCGTCCAGTGCGTAATGAATCTGGGAATCACTGAGCGGGCGACGCATCCAGTCGGATTGAGTTTCCGCCTTGGAAAGCTGTACGCCCTGCATAAGTTCCACCAGGGCAGCGTAGCTCAAACTGTCGCCCAAGCCACAAAAAGCAGCGGCAATCTGGGTATCAAACAGCGGTTCAGGCAGAGCCTCGACCTCGGTGCGAAAAACCTCCAGATCCTCCAGTGCCGCGTGAAACACCTTTACCTGGGGACTGGACAGCAAATCTCGAAAGGCCTGCCAGTTATCTATGGGCAATGGATCTATCAACACTCGTCGCTCACCGGCGGCAATCTGAATCAGCGCAAGCTGGGCATAGTAAGTTGTGCGGCGGGTAAACTCGGTATCCACAGCCAACACTGCGCCCTGCAACTCGGCACAAAGATCTTCTAATTCATGATTATTGGTAACCCAAAGATGATTAATAATTTTCCCGCCTCTGTATTGCAAAGCCCAAAGTTTGTGAATCGATAAATTCCAGTTCGCCACCCGTAGGTACACCGTGGGCAATGCGACTCACTCTGGCTCCCAGAGCTTTTACTCGATCCGATATAAAGTGGGCCGTCGCCTCACCCTCGACAGTGAGATTGGTAGCCAAAATCACTTCTTCAACCTGTCCATCGCGCACCCGGGTTTCCAGCTCACCCAAACCGAGCTGCGCCGGTCCAATGCCGTCAATGGGAGAGAGCCGTCCGTAGAGCACAAAATATTTGCCACGATATCCACCAGCCATCTCGATAGCCAGCACATCCATGGGTGATTCCACCACACAGAGCAAGCTCTGGTCACGCCTGGCGTCGGCGCAGATATCACAGATACCCTGCTCGGTAAGATTGCGACAATTCTGGCATTTGCCGATATTGTCTACCGCTTCGCTCAGGGCACTGCTCAAATCACGAGCCAACTGTGGCCGCTGGCTGACCAGATGAATTGCCAAACGCTGTGCAGTTTTTCGGCCTATTCCCGGCAACGCCGACAGGGACTTGACCAGGTTTTCCAGAAGCGGACTGAGCATCTCGTTTTTGCCTAGAATTTAAAGTCAAAGCCCGGCGGCATTTGCATGCCTCCGGTTACGTCGCCCATCTTGGCTTTGGTTTCAGCCTCCACCTTACGCACCGCATCGTTCACAGCGGCCGCAATTAAATCCTCAAGCATTTCCAGCTCGTCGGATTGCAGACTGGGATCAATCTTGACCCGATTGACATCGTGGCGACCATTCATCACTACCTGAACCATGCCGGCACCGGATTCACCAGTGACCTGAAGCGACTGAATCTCTTCCTGAGCCTGCTTCATCTTCTCTTGCATCTTCTGGGCTTGTTGCATGAGCAAACGCATATCTTTCATAGCATTCTTAACCTGTTATTAAATTAACTGTTTTATTTCAAACTTACCGAGCCGGGAACCAGCTTGGCGTTAAAAGTTTCCGCCAGTATCTGGGCCGCCCGCGAGTCCAGCAGCGCCTGCTCGGCACTCTGTAAAGCTTCGGCATGGAGGCGTGAGGCCCGCGCACTGGGCGACTCATTGGCATTGTCTTGGCTTTCAATCCGGATTTGTAGGTCTTGTTGCAGATAGGCAGATAAAATCTCGGCGAATTTCGACTGGTACTTGTCCGAGAGCACACCGCTGACGGCGGCATCTATATCAAAAACAATCTGATTCCCCTGCCGCTGCCGAAAGGACATCTGGCCGCAAATAGACTTCAGCATACCCTCAAGCGACAACCCGGAATAAATGGCAATCCAGTCTTCCGAAGATTGTAAATCCTTTGGCATCGACGGCAACACCTTGCCCCCACCGGCCTGGCCTTGCAAGCTTTCAACAGCCTCGCCCTCCAGACCAAGGGGATCTTCAGGCAGCCCCTGAACATCCTCAATCCCAGCCAGGTATTTCAGGTCTTCAAAATCCCTTGGGTAATCGGGTGCAGATTCAGAAGCCATCTGCGGTTGCGGTTGCGGTTGCGGTTGCGGTTGCGGTTGCGGTTGCGGTTGCGGAACAGCTAATTGCGCAGGATCCAGTTCGGCAAGGCCAGGCTTTGACCCTGTGGCCAAAGCTGGCTGATTGACATCACCCTCCACTTTATCGGGCGCACTTTGAACAATTTTGCTTTGCTCCCGGCCCGACGCCCCTGGCCGTTCCGGGATTAGTCCTTTTTTCCGGAACCGGCTCCTGCTGAATTGGTGCCCGCGACAGCTTCAGCCGACTGTGGGGCAAAGGCCAGCAAACGGAGCATTAGCATTTCAAAGCCGGTTTCTGCATCCGGGGCAATCTGTATGTCCTTACGTCCGACCAAAAGCATCTGGTAAAACAGCTGAATCTGGTCGGCACCAAATTTTTCGGCATAAGTTTGCAATCGATCATTGGACACACTGCTTACCGCGACTTCCGGCACCTGCTGATGCACAGCAATAGTGTGAATCATATTCAACAACTGACTGGTGAGTATCTGGTAATCCACTGAGTGGCCGGCAATGGCCCGACAGGTATTGATCAGAGCCGGGCCATCAGCCTGCACCAGAGCATCCAGCAGATCGTGCAGGTGAGTCCGATCGACGGTACCCAACATACTGGCCACTTCCTGCTCGGCAAGATTGCCATTGCCATGGGCTATGGCCTGATCGGTCAAGCTCAGGGCGTCGCGCATACTGCCGGACGCCGCCTGGGCAATAAGCTCCAGACTGGCTTTTTCGAAACTGATATTTTCGCTGACCAAAACCTTATCCAGATATTCGGATATCTGCACTGCGCTCATGTTCTTCAGGTTGAACTGCAGACATCGCGACAAGACGGTTACCGGAAGCTTTTGTGGATCCGTTGTCGCCAGCAGGAATTTAACGTGCTCCGGTGGCTCTTCAAGGGTTTTCAGCAAAGCATTAAAACTGTGGGTCGAGAGCATGTGGACTTCATCGATCAGGTAAACCTTGAAGCGACCGCGCGTCGGGGCGTACTGAACGTTATCCATCAGTTCGCGGGTATCATCCACCTTGGTGCGGGATGCCGCATCCACTTCAATCAGGTCGATAAAATTTCCGGCAGAAATCTCTTGGCAAGCACTGCATTCACCACAGGGTCGACTGGTAATGTCAGTTTCACAATTGAGACAGCGGGCCAGAATCCGTGCCAGAGTGATTTTCCCCACACCCCGGGTTCCGGTAAACAAATAGGCGTGATGGAGCCTCTGGTTATCCAGCGCGTTGACCAGCGCTTTCAGCACATGTTCTTGGCCAACCACATCATGGAAAGACTGGGGGCGCCACTTTCTCGCAAGAACCTGATAACTCATGAAGCAATGTCGTCGAAATAAGTCGCCGGATTATAGCGAAGCTATTCTCAAGATTGGGGAAAGCAGTAGAGGAAAATCAAAAATAGCCTGCAAGCTTTCCGAGAATTGATAATTCCGGCACAACTCACCATAATGCGCGCCCCGACCTTGTCGTCCAACGCCGTTCAGGCTTCTACAGGGTCGGTCACAATGGTGTCCCTGTCGGCCCTTCGCAATTGGAACCTGTAAACCCCGCCAGGCCCGGAAGGGAGCAACGGTAGCAGACTTCCAATGTGCCGGAGATTCGTCGGCGGGGATGCCACCTTAATTTCCCCCCTCGTTTATTCACTTAGCCAGATAAGAGTACTGCGGCATCGGCCTTTTCTGATTTGTAAGACTTTCTTATTGCCCAAAGGCTTGCCACAACTGCGGGGATCGTTATCGTCTCGGCAAATAGCGTATCGGATCCACAGGAACACCGTCGAGACGGATCTCGAAGTAGAGCCGGTTATTCCCCTCGGTGTCTGTGCCCACGGTAGCAATCTTCTGGCCTGCCCTGACAAGATCATCTTCTTTGGCAATAAGCTCACGATTGTAAGCGTAGGCACTCAGATGAGAATCGTCGTGTTTGATAATCAGCAGATTGCCGTAGCCGCGCAAACCGGCACCGGCGTATACAACAACTCCATCCATGGCAGCCAGCACATCACTGCCTTCGCTGGCTGCAATCTGGATTCCTTTGGAAACGGGATCACCGGAACCGAAGCTACGCACAATGGATCCTGAATGAGGCCAAGTCCATTTATCCGGAGTAACGGGCGTAAGAGCCGGTGACAAGGGCGGCGAAGTGGGACGACTGGTCGGAGCGCTGGTACCAGGCGGAGTGCTGACTACAGCCGGAGGTGCTGTTGTGGGCCTGGCAATTGTCGCGGGTGCGGAACTGCCCCTTTGAGCCGGAACAATACCGGCTCGTCGTGCCGCGTCGGCTGTCAGGTAGAGTTTTTGCCCTCTGTGGATGGTGTAACTGCTGTCCAGACTGTTAATTCGGGCCAACTCACGAAAATCTTTTTCATAACGGAAAGCAATGCTGTAGAGCGTTTCACCGGTAGTGACATAGTGCAACCAGAGCTCACGACTGGGTGGCGCCTCTCTGGAATCTATGGGCGCACTCCCGGTTGATCCCGTACAGGCCACCAACAAAAGTACTGAGCCAAGCAGACACAGAAGCGCGGTGAATCTAAGTGGATTTGGCATCATTTTTTGATCCCGCAAAGGTTACAGCTACAACCAGTACAAAACCTGACAAGAGGCAAAGCAGGGCAAAACCGACCTGTGCGTCACCACCCATATTCGCTATCTCACCCGGCCAGAGGTTTATGGGCAAGCCCTCGGCATCGACCCCCTTCCAGGGCCACATGCTGTAGAGCGAACCTATCAAAAGACCGGTTAAAAATAACAGGGTTTGATCGTGATATCGACTCAACAACCAACGAATCGCCCGACTGAAAACAACAAACCCGGCACCCGCCCCCAAGGCAAAAACCGCCAGATAAGCAAAATCGAGATTAGTTACCGCTTCCAGCGTGGGTTGATACAAACCCAAAATCAGAAGCAGAAAACTACCGGAGACACCGGGTAACAACATGGCACTTATCGCAATAAAACCGCCACAAAATACAAAAACAGGAGTCACCGGCATACTGGCCATATGCAGCTCGCCAAGACCATAGGCAAAAACAGCGCCGATAAAAACAAAGATCAGGGCACCTATACTGCGCGGCCAAACCCGGCGCAACAAAAAGAGGATGGAAGCGAGAATCAGTCCGGAGAAAAAAGACCAGATCAAAACCGGCTGGTTTTCCACCAGGCTTTCGATGAGATGCGCCAGCGTAAAGATGGCGGACAGTATTCCCAAAGCCAATGCCAGCAGAAATGCACCGTCAATATGTTGCCAGGCCGCCTTGATATCGCCCTTCAAGACCAGGCGCACCGCCCGGATATCCAGGCTGGCAATAGCGCTGATCAAACGTTCGTAGATACCGGATATAAAAGCGATGGTGCCACCCGACACGCCGGGCACCAGATCTGCGGCCCCCATGGCGCAGCCCCGAAAAAAAATTGACAGCCAGCCCGCCAACCCGGGTTTCATAGCCGGCTGACACCGCTGAGCAAGGGAACAAAACGCACCGGTTCTATTTCATAGCTTTGGTATTCTTTTTCTTCGCCCTGGCGATGTACCACAGTGAGCATCTGCTTGCCTTCCGGACCGACGGGGATAATCAACATTCCGGCCGGAGCCAACTGATCGAGCAATTCCGGGGGCACTTTTTCCGGTGCCGCAGCACTGAGTATGACGTTATAGGGACCGCGTTCTTCCCAACCCATTTTTCCGTCGGACAAGCGGCATACCACATTGCTGATCCCTATTTGCGCCAAATTATCTATGGCGCGATCCAGCAGCGGTTCGATGCGCTCAACACTAAAAACCCGGGATACCAGTTGTGCCAGAACCGCTGTTTGATAGCCACATCCGGTACCAATTTCCAACAACCGGTCCGGTTTACCCAATGACAGGGCGATCTCGGTCATACGGGCAACAATGTAGGGTTGTGAAATTGTCTGGGAAAATCCTATCGGTAAAGCGGTGTCTTCGTATGCCCGGTGGGCGAGCGCCTCGTCCACAAAAAGATGTCTGGGAGTGTTGCGGATAGCGTCCAGAACTTCCTGATTCTGAATACCCTCGTCTCGCAGTCGCTTGATCAAGCGCTCTCTCGTGCGCTGAGAGGTCATCCCTATGCCGCGCTGGTTAATTTGATTCATGAGAGCCGGGAACTGCCTTTCGTCGCAAAGGGAGACTAGTGTTGGAAAGCTCGAATATTAACACAGGCGAAGCATAGATTAGCCAATAGACTGCGCACGAACCGCAAGTATTTCGTCAATTAAAACCGTGGCATAGCTACCGGGAGGCAAACTGAAGTCCAGCAGCAGATCGTCTTGTTCTATCCGGTAATCCAAATCTTCACAACGCTGCACCAGAAGACGCCGTTCCTGGCTCAAACCACCGTGCTCCAATATATCGCACAGCTCGGCATTTTCACCGGTTACCCTGTTTTCCAGTGCATCACCGAATTCGGCGCCAAGTGGCCGCCCCCTGCCCCACATTGGCCCGGTGGCCGGAGGATTGGCAGAAACAATTTGCGACCAGTTGCCCGCCTCGATATGTTCCGCCAGCACCAGGTTAAAAAGCTGGCTGCGCAGGGCGCTGAGATATATTCCCCTTTTGGGGTGTCCGACCAGTTTGCGTCGGCGGGCCAATTGCATGGCAGAGCGTAGATTATTTCCATTGTGACCAAACCTTTGCGACCCGAAATAATTTGGAAAACCCTGTTGCTGTATCAAGCCAAGGCGCTCTTCCAGCTGATCCCTTGCGCCTTGCAGATCGCGCAAACGAATCTCAAAGTGGTTCCCTGCGTGTGTTCCGCGCCGAAGTTTCTGACTGTGCCTGTGACGTTGCAGGATACAAACGCCTTCGATATCCGGTTCGATTTGTGCTCTGTCGGCCGGCACTGGCAAACTGAACCACTGACGACTGACCGACTGACGGTCCTTTAGTCCGGAAAACCCGACAGCTTTGACTGACACTCCAAAGGCCCTTGCCAGTTGCTCGGCTACCCAGTGGGTATTTTGTCCGGTCTTTTCAATAAATAGATAAAGGTGTTCACCCTCGCGACTGAACTCGGGTTGCCACAACTCTTCAACCACAAAATCTTCAGGGTGAAGTTTGAGACTGGCAAAAAGATCATCGCTGTCGCGATAAGCAAGCCGGCGATCAGGGCTCAAGGGAGTGGACAATAGATTTAACTCTGGGGCGTTCGGGGCATAAGCAACAGGCTCGCCTGGGCGGCGACACCCTCAGCTCGCCCGGTAAAACCGAGTTTTTCCGTGGTGGTAGCTTTAACACTAACCTGCTCAACTGACAGCCCCAGATCCTGCGCAATATTGCTTCGCATCCGATCGATATGGGGGGCAAATTTGGGCGCCTGGTCAATAAGAGTAGTGTCGAGATTCGCCAAAACATAGCCTCTGGAAAAAATCAGTTGATGGACAGCTCGCAACAAATCCCGGCTATCTGCATTTCGCCATTTCGGGTCAGTATCGGGAAAGTGATGCCCTATATCGCCCAGCGCCAGAGCCCCAAGCAATGCATCACAGATAGCATGTAACAGCACATCACCATCCGAATGGGCCACCAGGCCGGCGGTATGGGGGATTTTCACACCACCAATTATCAAGTGATCACCTTCTCCGAAGGCATGTACATCAAAACCCTGACCGATTCTGGGAGTTATTGCGCTCATCGGCTTTCGCCTCCATATTTCAGCGGCTCTCTACCTGACTTGTCAGATTCCTGCAGAATGCGCCAATATTGTTCGGCCAGTGGTAAATC
This sequence comes from Pseudomonadales bacterium, assembly GCA_041595415.1. Lineage (GTDB taxonomy): Bacteria > Pseudomonadota > Gammaproteobacteria > Pseudomonadales > GM7GCV1 > JABJGI01. Next base: position 9,873 of record JBFHKI010000052.1, read on the forward strand.
AGCGGCCGTGGTGATCTTTATATTAAAGGCCGACCCCGGCAGCATTTCGGTTGCATAACCGAAGTGATGCAAGGCCATCATTTCATCGTCAAAACTGAGCCCTTGCTGCATGCAGTTCTGCATAGAGTTCAACAATGCCGGATAGCGAAAAATCTGCGGCGTCTGGGTCAACCAAAGACCGGTACGGTTTTCGCTTTGCAGCACCTGCCCCTGCTCCGACACCCTCTTGACAGCCTCATGTACCGGCCGACCAAGAGA
>JBFHKI010000053.1:0-10021 GCA_041595415.1 Pseudomonadales bacterium
CAAAGTGTGTGGGCAAAAACCGGGTTGGATAAAAGTAATAAAGATGAGAAAAGAACAAAGCTGAGCTGTTTCATTGTGGCTCCTGATTATTTGAATATTTTTTGTCTTCCCCCAAGAAGAGTGGTCCCGTTTTCGGGTGCCACCAGCCCCATTATAGAGGTCACTTCAATTAAATTCGCTGAGTTTTATTTTTCCTCTCAGTAATATTTTTGTTTTGCTCAATAGCGGAATTACTCAAAGTTGATAGAGTGTGACCATGCAAGAAATAATCGATGAAATTACCGGGATTATGTCGGTTCGCACCGACCGAGGTGAGGTGGCCAGCTATATACCGCAGCTGGCCAGTGTGGATGTTAATCAGTTCGCTATCTCTGTGGCTCTGGTTGATGGTCGGACATTTTCGGCGGGTTGTGCTGACAGTCTGTTTTCTATTCAAAGCATCTCCAAGGTTTTCACCCTGACCATGGCTCTGGGCAAGTTGGGAGATACTGTTTGGAACAGGGTTGGTCGTGAACCTTCCGGTGATCCATTTAATTCCATTGTTCAGCTGGAGCACGAGCAAGGTAAGCCACGAAACCCTTTCATTAACGCGGGGGCTATTGCCATTGTGGATGCCATAATGATGGGCCACAAGCCGGCAGAAACTTTGGGCGAAATTGTCAATTTTGTCCGGTTCTTGGCGGGCGATGAATCTATTGGTATCGACGAGAAAGTTGCCCGCTCTGAGCTGGAGCACGGTGACCGCAATGCTTCACTGGCTCATTTTATGGCGTCCTTTGGTCGTTTTTCGAATCCGGTCGACTGCGTACTGGGGGCCTATTTTCATCATTGCTCTATTTCCATGAGTTGCAATCAGCTGGCTAATGCCGGTCTGTTCCTCGCTTCGGATGGGTTGATCCAGAAAAGTGGTGTGCGGGTGGTTTCAGTGCAGCGCGCCCGGCGTATAAATTCCCTGATGCTGATGTGCGGGCACTATGACGGTTCTGGTGAGTTCGCTTTTCGTGTCGGTTTGCCTGGGAAAAGTGGTGTCGGCGGAGGTATTCTTGCTGTGGTACCGGGGCAGGCTTCTGTTGCAGTCTGGTCTCCGGGCTTGGATAAAATCGGCAACAGTAAGTTGGGGACCGAAGCGCTGGAAATCTTGGTACAAAAAACTGGCTGGTCGATTTTCGGATATTAAATATGCACAAAGTGAGCTCTATCTACAGCCCTCTACACCAGATGATCGGTTTTGTTATCTGGTTGTTCCTGACTTTCTGTGCGGCAACTTTGGGTGCCATGGCCTCAATATCAGCCCAGGATTTTTACGCAGCATTAGTCGTTCCGAACTGGGCGCCGCCGGGCTGGGTGTTTGGCCCTGTGTGGACCTTCTTGTATCTGCTAATGACGGTGTCGGCCTGGCTGGTTTGGCGTGTAGAGGGTTTCAGCTCTTCACGATTACCCCTGAGCCTGTTTGTTTTTCAGTTGGTGGTAAACGCCCTTTGGAGTTGGTTTTTCTTTGCCGGACAAATGGGGGCTGCCGCCTTTTATGATGCTTTTTTGCTCGGAATTTTGATCCTGGTGTGCATTTACAACTTTTGGGGTATCAAGAAGCTGGCCGGGATTCTTTTACTGCCCTATCTGGCCTGGGTGATCTTTGCTACCTTCCTGTCCTATGCTTGCTGGAAGCTGAATCCTGCTGTGTTGGGTTGAGTTCCGGTTTTGAGTTTTAAGGTAATTGATGCGGATTATTCGGATGTCGGGCAAGCGCGGGATATTGGCTATCTTATGGGTTGCTATTCGGCCGACCCGGCAGGTGGTGGTGAATCCATTGCCGAAGATATCAAGGCGCGTATTGCCTCGGAACTGGCCAAGGTGCCGGGTGCTGTTACAGTGCTTTGTTATGTCGATGACCAGCCCGCCGGGCTGATTAATTGTTTGCAAAGCTTCTCTACTTTCAAATGCAAACCTCTGTTAAACATTCATGATGTGGTGGTTGCACCCTCATTTCGAGGAAGGGGTATAAGTCAGATCATGCTCTACCGGGTGGAGCAAATTGCCCACTCCCGGGGATGTTGTAAATTGACTCTGGAAGTACTGCAAGGCAATGAGATTGCGCAGGGTGCTTACCGCAAGTTCGGTTTTTCCGGATACGAGCTTGATCAGGCAATGGGCACGGCTCTGTTCTGGCAGAAGCCGTTGTAATTTTTAACTCGGCCCGACGTCTACTATGGGCATATCTATCAATAGGAGATGCGAAGTGATTTTGGAAATTGCCAGCATAGATGTCATACCGGGTCAGGAAGCCGGTTACGAGGCAGCTTTCGGGAAGGCCAAAGAGATTATTGCCCGTCAAAAGGGATATATTTCCCATGAGCTGCAAAGGTGTATCGAAGAACCAAGCCGATACCTGGTGATGATTAAATGGCAAAGCCTTGAGGATCACACCCTTGGTTTTCGCGAGTCAGCTGATTTTAAGACCTGGCGTGCACTGATCGGTCCATTTTTTAATTCGCCTCCCGATGTAAAACACTATGACCTTGTCTGAGTTGCTTCTGGCCAATGAAGCAAACCTGAGGATGTCGTTTTTTCTGGGTGTGTTTTTTTTGTTGGCTATAGCCGAGGCTTGCCGGCCAAGGCGCAAAAGAGATTTTCCACGCTCTGTGCGGTGGGTAAACAATTTGTCGCTGGTGGTCCTGGACTCCCTGTTGCTGAAAATTTGCTTCCCGCTTTTGGCGGTGGGGATGGCTTATGTGGCCCAGCAGCGATCCTGGGGGCTTTTCAATCTGCTGGATATGCCTATATGGGTTGAAGCTGGCTTTTGTATCCTGTTGTTGGATCTGGCTATCTACGCCCAGCATGTTCTCTTTCATCTGGTTCCACCCCTTTGGCGATTACATCGGGTGCATCACACAGATATGGATTTTGATCTGACCACCGGCATTCGGTTTCACCCGTTGGAAATTCTTCTGAGCATGGCCATCAAACTGATTCTGGTTGTTTCTCTGGGGGCACCTGTTATCGCTGTGCTGATATTTGAAATACTGCTCAATGCTTCGGCGATGTTTAACCACTCGAACCTGAATTTGCCTCTCACTCTGGATCGCTTGTTGCGCAAGTTGATCGTTACACCGGATATGCACAGGGTGCACCATTCGGTATATGTAAATGAAACAAATTCGAATTACGGTTTTTTTCTGTCCTTTTGGGATCGGCTTTTCTCTACCTATATCGATCAGCCGCAGGATGGGCATCAAAAAATGCGATTGGGTCTGGAGTATTTCCGTCAACCTCGAGACTTGCGCCTGGATAAATTGTTGTTGCAGCCGTTGCGCCCGGGTAGAACCCCATCCTCCGAAGGTAAAAAACTATGATGCACAGCAACCCCGTGGCATTAATTCTGTCAGGCTTAATGCTGTTTTTTAGCACAGGACTAATCGCTGCCCCCGATCTGGATTTATGGGAGTTCTGGTTGGATTCAAATGAAAGCAGTCAGCAAAGGGTTGACCACTCGCTCTGGCAGCAGGTGCTGGAGCGACATATCCAACCGGAAGCTTCCGGCATAAACCTCTTTGATTATGCGTCCGCGCTTGAACAGAGCCGAGGCGAGCTGGAGGGTTATTTGTCGCAAATGCAGGCCCTCGATCCGAGGCTGCTTTCCAGAGCGGAGCAAAAAGCCTATTGGATAAATCTGTATAACGCTTTGACGGTGCAATTGATTCTGGATAATTATCCGGTCAAAACCATCACTCGCCTGGGCCAAGGGCTGTTCCAGTTTGGCCCCTGGGATGACGAGATTGCCGAAATTGCCGGCCAAAAACTCAGTTTGAACGATATAGAGCACAGAATACTGCGACCCATTTGGTTGGATCCACGTATTCACTTTGCAGTGAACTGCGCCAGTATGGGTTGTCCCAATCTACAAGCACGGGCCTTTACAGCCGAGAATACAGAGGGTTTGCTCGAGTTTGCCGCCGCTGAGTTTCTGCGACACCCCAGGGCGCTGTATTTCCGCCCCGATGGACAACTGCAATTGTCCTCTATATTTGACTGGTATAAAGAGGATTTCGGCGATGACCAGACCTCGCGCCTAGTTAAGCTCAGCGCATATGCGCCAGAAGCTATGGCGGAAAAGTTACAGAACTATAGGGGTAAAATCGTATATGACTACGACTGGCAGTTGAATGAAGTGAAGCAGTGATCCGCAAGCCAGACCGGGTTTGCTGCATCGGTTTCCAATCGAAAAAGACCAACAAAATTCCAGTTAGAAAAACTCATACTGAGCAATTGTATTGGACAATTCTTAGGCGCAGAATGCCGGCCGTTAAGGGAGGTTTTCAGCCCTTTTTTGTGTGGCGCGTTCAATGGATTCCAGTCGTTTTATTTTCTCGATCCGCTGAGCTGGAGCGCATCTTATAGTCCCCTTTCAGGGTGTTTAACGAGAAAATATTATGAGTAACCTAAAAATTGGCCAATATGAATTATTGCCTTTTGATCTCAGTGCCAAACCCGTAATGGAAACCTATCTGGATCGTCTGGATCTGGATACCAGCGACTACACCTTTGCCGCCAACTATCTGTGGTTGAGTGGTGGCAGCGGTTTTTACGCCATTATTGAGGAATCCTTTTGTTTTTTCCTGCTCACAGGCGGGGAATTGTCGATGTTATTGCCTCCTATCGGTGATAAGTCGCAGGCTATTTCTGCCATGACCCAATGTTTTGCCCTGATGGAAGAGAACAACAGTTCGCCGCAGCACACCAAAATCTACTATGTGGATGAATTTCTGGTTTCCGATTTCATCGATAATCTGGAAGCGGGTGCCGAGATTTTTGATCTACTGGATGAGTATATTGTCGAACGCACTCTGGTCGATTATCTCTATGACACCCAAGCCCTGATTGATCTCTCCGGCAACAGTTACAGCACCAAGCGGAATGAAATTAACAAATTCCGGCGCATCCACCCGAGCTACGAGCTGGAAATTCTGGATCCGGAAAAACACGCGGAAGGTATTACCAACCTGGTCAACAAATGGATTACCGATCGCATGAAGTATATTCCGGTCGAGCAGCAGGAAGTCTTTCTCGACGGGGTATACAGTGAGCGTCTGGCAGTGCGCCGGATGCTGCGCGACTATAAGGTTCTGGAGCTAATAGGACTGGTCATTCTGATTGACGGCGAGATTAAGGGCTTTACCGCTGGTGAGCAGATTAACGACCACACCGCCAGCGTAATTGTGGAAAAAACCGATTTCGAGGTTTTTGGTTGTGCACAGTTTATCTTCCGCGAGTTCGCCAAGCTTTTATCCAAGGAGTATGGGGTGCAGTATATTAATGTCGGTGACGATATGGGCTTTGAAAATCTCAAGAAGGTCAAAATGTCCTATCGCCCCAGCAAGCTGTTACCGAAATACACGATTTACAAACGGCACTGACAGAAGTTGTCCGAGCAAACGCATCAAATCCGTACGGCTGAACCGGAAGACATTGCAGCTCTGGTTACTCTTGAAAACCGGGTATTTGTACCCGCAGACGGGCTGATTAGTCGGCGTGCTTTTCGCTACCACCTAAAAAAGGGCAATTTGCTTTTGATCGCGACCCAAGGCTCGCATGAGGCTGTTGTGTCGGGCTATGTTCTGGCCTTTGTGCGCAACAAATCGGCACGCATTTATTCACTGGCTACAGCCCCCGAATTTCGTCAACAGGGGATTGCCAAAAACTTGCTGGCGGAGTGTATTAAACGCTTGGGCGATATGGGTATTGGGTGTATCACGCTGGAATTGCGAATAACCAATTCCAGCGCCAGAAAGCTCTATCAGTCCTTTGGTTTTATTGAATACAAAGTGCGCAGTAACTATTATGCCGATGGTGAGTCGGCCCTTTGCATGCATTTGCAAGTTGATGGGGTTGCATCGGATAACGGAGACGGGGTCGTGGATGGAGATTAGTTTTATTTATCTGTTTTGGGCGTTTTCGTTGGGTATTCTCAGCGCCGCTTCATTGCCATTGGGAGCCTGGATCGGTTTGATTACCCGGCCCCGAAGCCGACTGATAGGGTTTCTTGCTGCATTTGGTGCGGGTGCGCTGCTGGCAGCGCTTTCCATCGAACTGGTTGCCCCAAGCGTACTGGCTCTTGGGGCAGAGGGCAGTGACGAAGCTTCCCAGATAGATGTCGAGGCGTTCCTGGCTCTGGTTGTTGGTGCAGCTATCGGCAGTTCGTGCTTTGTGATATTGGACCAAATAGTGAATGCCCATGGTGGGTTTTTACGTAAGTCGGCAACCACTTTGGCCTGGTTTACACAAAAGAAAAAACAACGGCAAATTGGCATTCTGCGAGATTTATCCAGTATCGAAATTTTGCAATCGGTACCCGATGCGGCGATTCAGGATCTGGTTGATTTGGTTACGCCGGTACATTTCAACCGGGATGAGGTGTTGTTTAAACAGGGAGACCCGGGTGATGCGTTATTTTTTATTCGGGCCGGAGAGATAACCCTTTACCGGGACGGGGTAGAGTTTAAAACCCTGGGTAGTGGTGCCGTGCTGGGCGAGATGTCTTTATTGGCTGAAGATTTACCCCGTAATGCAACGGCCAAGGCCAGCAAAGGTGTGCAGGGGCTTGTGCTAAAACGGGATTCTTTCAACCAACTGCGGGGTGAGTATCCCGAGTTCGATCAAATTATCCGAAATCTCAGTGTTGAAAGAATTGAGGAAATGGCCCGCGATAATCGGCAAAGGGAGCGTGTTGAGGAAGAGTGGGCAGAGCAGGCCAGCAAGGCGCTAAAAACCGGGGTGGAAATTCCCAGCCCACAACAACTGCGAGCCGCACATGAAGAGCACAGTGGCGCGCCCATGGCTATTTGGTTGGGCATCCTGTTGGATGGTATTCCGGAAAGTCTGGTTATTGGTATGGGGCTGGCCAGTTTGTTGTTTGTTCAACAATCTTCCGGGCTTGCGCCGGAATTCTTTGATCTGGTGCCATACACCTTGATAGCCGGGCTCTTTTTGTCAAACTTTCCCGAAGCTTTTTCCAGTTCGGTCGGCATGAAAAAACAGGGCATGAGAAGTTCCAGGGTGTTTTGGCTTTGGTTTTCCCTGATGTTGATCACCGGAGTTGGTGCCGGTTTAGGCTATCTGATTAGCGAGCTCATGGCACAAAGTCTGGTTATAGGTATACAGGGTATAGCTGCCGGGGCCATGTTAACCATGATTGCTGCGGCCATGATTCCTGAGGCGGCGCACCGCGGTGGTCCGACAGCTTCAGGTGTTGGCACCATGCTGGGTTTTCTCGCCGCGATTTCATTCAAATTGCTGGAGTAGGCAGGGTTTTTTGCGCTAGTCTCGCCAACCCAAAATCACATTCATTATTATGGAGAAACCTGTGTCGCAGTTTGAAAATGTCACCGCCGTAAAGGCCGCCAATGTCTATTTTGATGGCAAGGTAACCAGTCGCACCCTGATTTTACCTGATGGCTCCAAGGTCACTCTGGGCATCATGATGCCGGGTGAATATGAGTTTGGAACGGATTCCCGGGAGCTTATGGAGATTCTCGCCGGTGAGCTTCAGGTGCTGCTTCCCGGAGAAACCGAATGGCAAAAAATCGGTGCCGGGCAGAGTTTTGAGGTTCCGGCGAACTCCCGATTCCAGTTAAAAATACACAGCCTTACCGACTATTGCTGTTCATATAGTTGAGAGTGGAAAACAAGTCACGCAGGCAGTCGATTGCCGAGGAAATAGCTAACTCAACTGCTCATGGGATAGCCAGTTTATTTGCCCTGGCAGCTATCCCTGTATTGGTTATTTCCTCTATACGCGAGGGCGGGCTGCTCAATGTTGTAAGCTCGACCATTTTTTCTGTCAGTCTGTTTTTACTTTATACCTCCTCATTGTTTTGTCATGCACTGCCCGAAGGCAAAGCCAAGCGTGTTTTCGAGATTCTGGATCACTGCGCGATTTATCTGCTAATCGCGGGGACTTATACGCCTTTTTTACTGGTGTCTCTGGGTGGTAGTTGGGGCTGGAGTCTGTTCGGTGTGATCTGGGGCATGGCCCTGTTTGGTGTGTTGTTTAAATCCATCTGGGGTATCAGGTACCCAATGGCATCCAATGCGCTCTATTTGTTGATGGGTTGGCTGGTCATGGTGGCTATAGAACCTATGAAAGCGGCCGTTCCAGCCGCAGGGTTAATCTGGTTATTGGCCGGAGGTCTTTTTTACAGTCTGGGCATACTGTTCTTTATCTTTGATAGCCGCTGGAAATTTGCACATTTTATCTGGCATCTTTTTGTAGTTGCCGGCTCCCTGTGCCATTTTGTGGCGGTTTTGCGCTACGTAGGTTGAGATCCATCGTTCGCAGACCGGGGAAACTGCTGTTTGGGGCAAACCGGCACGGGAATTGCCTTTGTTTCTTGATCTTCCTCCGATATGCCAAGCATTCGGCCTTTTTTAAGAATTAGAGAAACAACATGAGTTCTGGACAAAAGTTACAATCTTTCAATCCGGCTACCGGTGAGTTGGTAGGTGAAGTACCTGTCAGCTCTTCGGCAGAAATTTCTGACATGGTGGTTGCAGCCAGAGCGGCGTCCACTCAGTGGCGGCAGACGGATATCAGGTCTCGCGCTGAAATACTTGTACAGGCCGGACGAGACTTGTCGGAAGAGTCCAGGTCTATTGGTGAGTTACTCAGTCGTGAAATGGGCAAACCACTGAAAAACGCCGTTGGCGAAGTGCGTTACTGCGCCTCGGGCATGGCCGATAAAGTCGAAAATATTATTGCTGCACTGCAGCCGGTGGTAACCAGCGACAACTCGGTAGAGACTGTGATTTCGTACCAAGCACTGGGTGTAGTTGCCGCTATCAGTCCCTGGAATTTTCCGGTGATGATGCCTAACAAGATGATCATTCCGGCCTTGATGGCGGGTAATACTGTTGTGATCAAACCCTCTGAAGAAACCCCCCTTGCAGCACAGGCCTATGTCGATGTACTTAACCGCTACTTGCCAGAAAATGTTCTGCAGATTGCCCATGGGGCAAGGGATCAGGGTAAAGCTCTGGTAGACAGTGATGTGAACCTGGTGAGTTTTACCGGATCCCGTGCCGCCGGGGTCCAGATTATGAAAAGTTGTGCTGACGGATTAAAACGCATCGTTCTGGAACTGGGTGGCAAAGACCCTCTGATAGTGCTTGCGGATGCAGATATTGATAAAGCGGCGGCCTATGCGGTGGAAAACAGCTTTGATAATGCGGGACAGCAATGTATTTCTACCGAGCGGGTTTTTGTGCACGAGGAGATTGCCGAGCAGTTTGAACAGAAGGTCGTTGAAATTGCCGCAAAGGTAAAGCAGGGCGGTTGGGATCAAGCCGATGTGGATATGGGGCCTATGATCCACAACCGTCAACGGCAACTGGTTATTGATCAGATAGAGCAAGCCATTGCCAGTGGGGCAAGGGTTTTGTTAGGTGGAAAGGATCATATGCCGGGATATGTCACGCCAACGGTTCTGGCCGATGTGCGTCATGAAATGACTATCGCGTCGGAAGAGACTTTTGGTCCGGTGGTCAGTATCACTCGCTATACCGATATTGAAGATGCTTTACAGCAAGCCAATGACACGCCCTATGGGTTGGGTGCGGCAGTATTCGGTGGTGATACCGAGGTCGCCGAAGCTGTTGCAGCGCGGATAGAGGCAGGCATGGTGGGTATCAATCGCAGTATTTTTGCCTTGGGTGATGCGCCCTGGGTTGGTGCCAAGCAGAGTGGATTCGGCTATAACGGTTCCCCCGATGGTTATCGACAGTTTACTCAGGTTCGGGTTACCAGCAGGGCGCTCGGCTAGACTGCAGATGCTAAAAAACAGTTCAGCGGGCGCGCCTGGGATCGTTTTGTGGCCGGTTGTAGGTTTTTGTAGCCTTGTTATTTGGCCGTCCTGCACCTGCTGATATGGTTCGATTTGTATTTTGGGGCTTTGCCTGACCAGAGTTCGAGCCATTATTTGCGCTGGAATTCGGGTTTTTGCGTCGCCTCCTCTTGGTGTTTGGTTGTGGC
>JBFHKI010000054.1:0-9966 GCA_041595415.1 Pseudomonadales bacterium
GAGGGTGGCGACTTTGTCGAGCGAAAAGCGACGGATTTTGACTGTCTGATGATGCGCAAGGATCCCCCCTTTGATATGAATTTTGTCTACAGCACCTACCTGCTGGAAATGGTCGAGAGGGCGGGTGTTATGGTGGTGAACTCACCGGCATCCTTGCGCGACTGCAACGAGAAAATATTTGCCACCTGGTTTCCCCAGTGCTGCCCGGATCTGGTGATTAGCTCGCGCAGTGAGGTATTGCGAGATTTTCATCAGCGCTTTGGCGATGTAATTGTCAAACCTCTGGACGGCATGGGAGGGAAGTCCATTTTTCACCTCAAGCCGGGTGACGCCAATGTCTCGGTCATTATAGAAACCATTACCGACTCCGGGAGAATCCCGGTGATGGCGCAAAAATACCTGCCTGAAATAAAGTTGGGCGATAAACGAATTTTGATGGTAGATGGTGAACCGGTTTCCCATGCGCTTGCCCGTGTGCCACTAATTGGTGAGACAAGGGGGAATTTGGCGGCGGGCGGAACAGGTATCGTTCAGGAATTGTCCGAGCGCGACCTCTGGATTGCCGGTCAGGTTGGGCCAGAGCTGAAAAAAAGAGGTCTGTTATTTGTTGGCCTGGATGTCATCGGTGATTACCTGACAGAGATAAATGTCACCAGTCCCACCTGTGTGCGCGAAATCGATGCCTTTACTGGTGGACGAATTGGCGATCAGTTGATGCGAGCCATAGAGGAGCGTCGGTCCGGTGGTTCAGTCGGCGGCTAAAACTGATCTCAATTACCTCAGTGGAGACAAGTTCGGCTTTGGCATATTTGTTGCCGCTGCTGCTCATGCAGTTATTGTTTTTGGTTTGACCTTCGACTGGGCGGGTGCACCCCGGCCGGCGCCGGAAATAGATGTCACTATTGTCACTCACCAGTCTCTGGAACCACCGGAAGAGGTTGATTTTGTTGCCCAGGCTAACCAGCAAGCCAGCGGCACAGAAGAGCAAGTTGTCGCGCCAACTACAGATCAGCTGAGTGCTTTTGTCGGGGCCGATAATGGCGAATTCAGCCCCTACGAGGCAACCGCAGGGGCTTCCAGTGCGCAGTCTGAAAACTCTCTATCTCAGAATCAGAGTGAAGATCCTATTCCAGAGGCGGAGCAGGTTGGTGATGCACCAAGTGACGCCGAGATAAATCTGGAGGCAACCGCGCTGTTGGCCAGATTGGATGTTCTCAAGCAGGAGTTGGCCAAGCGGCCGCGTATAGGTACTTTGACTTCTGTCGCGGCCCGGGCGCGTGAAGACGCCGCCTATCAGGTGATGCTACAAGAGCGTATTACCGTGGTGGGTAAGTCAATGATTCCAGCGGAGGAGATCGAAGGAGGGATGACAGGAAGTGCGCGGCTGGTTTTGTCCCTGTTGCCCGAAGGCCGCATCGAGTCCATAGAAGTATCCGAAAGCTCAGGCGTGCCTTTCCTTGATAAAACAGCTGTTGATATTGCCCGAGCTGCTGGACCTTTTGACCCTTTCCCGGCAGAACTGCGAGCCAAATACGACAAGATCTATTTTATCCGCACCTTCGAATTTTCGCTCAGCGGACAGCTGAATATTTTCTAGATTCCTCTTGCCGGGCTATATGCTCAGGCAGTGCTCACGGTAATAAACCAATTCGGCAATGGAGTCCTTTATATCGTCCATGGCTAAATGGGCGCCCTTTTTGGTAAAGCCCTTTAGCAGGTCCGGTTGCCAGCGTGCAACAAGTTCCTTGAGGGTGCTCACATCCAGATTTCGATAGTGGAAGTAGGCTTCCAGGCGCGGCATGTGTTTTGCCATAAATCGCCTGTCCTGGCAGATGGAGTTGCCACACATAGGGGATTTGCCAGGCCCGACATAGTCTTGTAAGAAAGCTATGGTTTCATCCGTTGCGGCATCCTCGGTATAGGTGCTTGCGAGAACGCGTTCAACCAAACCACTGCTGCCGTGGTGTTGCTGGTTCCAGTCATCCATGGCATCCAGTACAGATTGTGGTTGATGGATAGCAATTGTTGGCCCTTCAGCCAGAATATTGAGCTCGGCATCTGTGACAATAGTTGCGATTTCGATAACTCGGTCAGTTTCCGGGATAAGACCGGTCATCTCCAGATCAAGCCAAATCAGATTTAAATCGGAGTAGTTGGCAGATCTCATTTTTTTGTTATCCGGAGTATTTGAAAGGTTGAACAAAGTTAGAAGCAGGTCACAAATTTTACATTCCATCCTATACTAAGGCAGCTTACGCCTCAATTGGCGCGTTCTTGGGGCGACTCAGGCTCTTTGAGTTGCTAGTATTTCCTGTCTTGCTCTGCAAGGCTCAACTAGTTGATAGGGGGATTATCGTGCACGGTTACTACCTCTTTGTGGTCAGGTTGGCCGCTTCCGCCAAATATCGGGTCAGGGTAGTGATGTCCCTTCTGTTCTTGCCCAGTCTGTTTTCTTCGACACCGCTACAGGCTCAGGATCCACTTGAGCAGCTCACTCTGTTAAATCGTACTGGCATGACTGCTCAAGCTTTTGCACTTGCCAATGAGCTGTTGCCTCAGTGGGAGGGTGAGCCGGCTTTTGACTTGCAATACGGTGTTGCTGCAGTGGATTCGGGTTTTTTCAGTGAGGGCATTTTTGCCCTTGAGCGGGTAACCATGAACCAGCCCGAGAACAATTATGCTCGTCTTGAGCTTGCTCGAGCCTATTTCGCCGCGCGTGAAGACGAGCGGGCAAAGGTAGAATTTGAACGAGTGCTGGCGGCTAATCCGCCGCAAGAGGTGCGAACCAACATTCGCCCGTATTTGGACACGATTAGTGCACGTGAAAGTAGCCGCCGAGCGGTTTGGCGCGGCAGTGTTGATATGCGCACCGGTTACGATTCCAATATTAATGCCTCTACCGACGATGACTTGTCGTCTTTGCTTGGCTTGCCTCCGGGGACTTTGACAACGGCAACGCCACAGGAAGATAGCTTTGCTTCGCTGGCCGGGGTTTTGACCTATTCAAAACCCTTAACCTCGAGCTCTGACTTTTCATTCAGCAGTAATTTGAATCACCGGGAAAACTCCAGTGGTGACTTACCCCAGACAAGCGCGGGTTTGTCCGTCGGTTACAGCCTTAGGCAGGGGGCAAGTGCTTATAGTTTGGCGCTTCAAGGAAACCATTTTCGGCTTGAGAATGAAGCCTATCGGGATATGTTGGGTTTAAGCGTGAGCTGGAAATATACAGCATCACCCCAGACCTCCATGACACTCTTTGCTCAGGCATCGGACTTAAGTTATGACACCAGCCAGGGTAAAGATTCTCTGCTATTCACTTCCGGCATGAGCATCCAGCATGTTTTTACCGCCAAATACCGGCCCAGCTTGACCCTTGGCATAACAAAGGGTTTTGAAGACGCCAAAAACGATAATGCTCCAGGCGCTTTGCAGAACACTGAACGAGACACAATCGGAGCCAACATGGCTCTCGGTTTGAGTTTGAGTTCCGATGTGCAGTTAATAACTTCAATACGTGCCCAGCGCAGTGAGTACGCAGAAGAGTTGGTGATTCCTCCGGTTTTGCGGGAAGACATCAATCTCAGCGCCAATATTGCAGTTAATTGGCGTGTCGCTGATGACTGGATCATCGGTCTGAATGCCACCGCATCAGAGAATGATTCCACGGCCAAATTTACCAGCTATGAACGAGAACAGATCAGCCTTAGCGCTCGCTACCTGCTGCGCTAATACTTGAGGTTTTGAAGATGAAAATAAACCACACTGAATTTACAGGCTTTGTTTTGGCTGGACTTATAAGCCTTTGTATCGGTTTTGGGGCTCAGGCGCAAAATGCTGAGCCTGTCGGTTTGATGTTGTCCACTATCGGAGAGGTTACTGCTGAAGATTTGGAGGGTAATGTCCGGCGCCTGCAACGGCGTTCGCCGGTCTTCGAAGGAGACACACTGATAACCGCAAATCGTGCTAGAGCACAGGTGCGGTTCAATGACCGCGGTTTAGTGGCGCTTCAGCCAAACACCAGTTTCTTTATCGAAGAGCACAAGTTTTCCGGGCAGGAGGACGGTACCGAGTCTGCAATCTATTCATTGTTGCGCGGCGGTTTGCAGGCCATTACCGGTTTGATTGGACACAGCAACAAGGATCGCTACAAGGTTAGTACTCCTATAGCGACTATTGGTTTGCGAGGTACTCACTGGGCGGCAACTTTTTGTACCACGACCTGTGACGGGAACCCTCCTGGCCTCTACGGAGGTGTTGCCGATGGCGGTATTGATGTTTGTAATGGTGGGGGTTGTACAGCGGTTGAGACCAATAGTTACTTTTACACTCCCGATGCCAATACCCAGGCTACACGTCTGCTTGCGCCTCCCAGCGTGGTTTTTGCGGCAGTGGAAGAGGGAAATGAAGATGCTGATGAAGAAGACACTGCCGTTGCATCGGAAACGGAAGAGGGTGATTCTGAGGTCGTTTCCAGCGTCGAGGCCTTTGTCGAGCGAAGTGTCTCTTCTCTCGGCCCTGTATCTGTTAACCCCACTGATAATCCGGGTCAGGCGAATCAGGAAACCCTTGAAACAGACCCTGTTCAGGAAAGCAATGAGGATCTGGTCCAGGAGATAATTGACGAGGAGATCACTTCAGCTGCATCTACTACAGACGCACCTGCCGGCTCAGTGGTGGTGTTGGCTACATCCCGTGGAGTCAACACTGGCAACGCACAAACAGCGGCACTTAATATATTGATTCAACCCAGCGGTACTTCTGTTGTTCCCCGTGCTGCCTTTGTTGAGGTGGCGACTGAAGCTGCAACCACTACAGCCTTGGGAGCGCTTGATTTTGATCTGGCCGTAGCGGGCTGTGACCCATGTCTATACGCAACGGCAGGTCTAGAGGGAACCGTCGCCACTCTGGCCCAGTCGATTGAAACCCGTGTGGATGGTGTTGATGTGTTTATGGGGCGTTGGACCGGTGACGCGCTGCTGCTAAACAGTGGTGTGGATTTGAACGCTCTTCAGGATCATCACTATGCGATCGCCCTGGAGGATGGAGGCATAGCTTTTTCCCCAGATCTGCCCGGGGTTGATGTGCTGGAAAACTCGGTTGGTGTATTTACTCTACTGGAAGCTACTTCGCCGACAGACAGCAATGGCGTTGTAGGCAGTCTGGATCGGGTGGAACTGGTATTGGATCTTTATCAGCAGATGGTTACCGAAATGGAGCTGGACATAAGCTTTGCCGACGAAAGAGAAATTTTTGCCAGCCTGGACTCTTCCTTCGGATTTTCCAGTGGTTCTGTTGCCGGACTCTTTGCACCTCTGAGCGGCTTTTGCCAAGGAGGGAGCTGTGGCGATCAGACCCTTTTGTCCGGTGATACTTCTCTGTCTTTCATAGGTGATTCCGCCGAGCATATTCTCGGGGCCTATTCGCTGGATACTCAGTCATTTGACCAGTCATATTTTGGTGTCTACCTGCTGGGTCTGGATCATCTGGAGGATGGTATATCCAGTGAGCCGGACTATGTAAAACAGCCTGAGGTCACTTCGGTGGATGGTATTGTTTCCATTGCTACATTGGGTGAACGGCTTGGTGAGTTCGCCCCGATGGGTACGACTACCAACTCTGAAGATACAGAGATAGGTGTCACCAGCCAAAATGGACATACAAATCTTGTAGTGCGTATTGATGATACCGAGATGGATGAGGAAGGGGGTTCCTTCATCCTGGAAGAGGCGATGCTGGAGGAATATATCACTCTTAATGGATCAGGCTTTGATGCGACCCTGGGACGGTGGAAGCTGTACGATAGTTTGTTGTTCCTTGACGATGCTTACAGAGATCATTCGAGCGACGGACACTTTGCATACTCCAGTACGCCGACAGATTTTGATCTGTTAATTGAGGATGCCTACCCGGACTTGGTAGCACCATTGCTCCATTACAGTTTGTCAGAGGCAACGTCTGTTACAGACCATGAAGGAAACATTGGCACACTGAGCAGTCTGGATTTTGAGGTAAACGTACTGGCCCAGATTGTCACCGAATTTTCCATGAGTATCGACATAGCAAATGCTCAGTTTATAGCGAATTTATTCGGAAGCGGGCTCCTTTACGGCAACGATGACATTCATTTGGCTGGAGTTTGTACGGGAGGCTATTGTGGTGTTAGTCAGCCGGTATTCGGTTCCGTTGGGCTGGGATTTTTGGGTGATGAGGCTCAAGCGGTTCTGGGTTACTACGGGCTGGCAAGTTACACGGGCGATGAGGTTCCATTGTTTGAGGACGATACCGATTTCGATCAGGCGTATTTTTCAGATATAGCCGTGACCGGTGTATTCCTGGCTGAACAGGATATGGTAAGTGAGGCGGCTAGTGGTCAGTGGCCCAGTTCGGATTTGCCAACTACGGTTAAGTATTTGTCCGTGACAGGTTCTGGCGTAAATCAGGATGGCTTTGAAAGTGATTTCCTCGAAGCCAGTATGGAGCTGGATCTGTTTACCCAGACTCTCACCCGCTTGAGCCTGGATGTCCAGATTGACGATACCTCTTATTATGCTGAATACAATTCGAAGGATTCTTTATATTACTCAGGCGATATCAGCCCGCTTGGCATAAACCTTGATGAGCTCTTTACCGAATCTATCCCCATGATTGGGCAGTGTGCTGGAGGTGGCTGTGAAACCGGCGATTATTACAGTTACTACTACGAAGGTCTCGGGCTGGGGTTATACGGTACAGCTGAGCTATCACCCTTTGGCGAGTCTTCGGAAGGGCTATTGGGCATTTTTGAGTTGTCTGACTGCCTCCCATTTAGCGACTGCTCAGCTTCCACCGCTGGAATCCAGCTAGAAGGTGACTTTGTACTGGCACAATATGAAACTCTGGACCACCTTGGCTGGCAGCAAAATCCGGTTGGTGTTGCTGCGGTTGCTCCCTCGGTTGCTGCGGTAGCTGGTACCTTGCAAAATCTGGTTAGCAGTCCAGTCGCCTATACTCCTTTCGCCGGGGTGTTTGATCCGGCGGACAGTCTGCAAGGCGGTTCTTTTACGACTATTTCAATTGAAGATCACAATTATGTGGTGGATTCCTTTGAAGCCTTTGCTGGCGATTGCGAGATCTGCTCATTCGAGGTCGAGAACGCAGTGGCCATTGAAGTTGGTGAAGTTTTCCTTGGTTACCAGTATTCAACTGATGTTAACCAGATTACATGGTCGAATTGGGCAAATAATGATAGTTCCTCTGGCTGGATAGGGGGGGTAGCTGGCAACGCTCTCGACACCAATCCTCTGTTAAGCGTCATCTATGCGGACAATCTTACCCAGACAGATTTGACTTCACTCAACCCTTTGACCGGTTATTCGTCTACTTCCAGCTACTACTATGCAGGGGGGCCATCTCCCTTTGACGAACGTTCATCGGATCTGGATAGTTTATTGCCGGGTTATGTTTCTGGAATGTCCCTGACTCTGGATTTTGATTTTGAGGCACAGAGATTGCAAGACTTTTATGCGGATATCGAGTTTGGAAGTTATGGTGATACGGATTATCGGAACTTCTATTTGGCCCAGGATTACGCCAGTTCGGTATCTCTGGCGCAGGTAATGCAAATTAGCGATTTAACCGGCTTTTGTAGTGGGTGTGAATCCGGTGGTGGCAGCCTGACATTGAGCGGAGAAGCTAGTTTTGCTCTGGTGGGTGATAACGCTGAGCAGATTATAGGTTCTCTGGCGGCATGGTCCGAAGAAAATTCTTCTCTGGGTGTGCTCGAAGGAGATTATGCGCTTCAGGCTGCTTTTATCTTGAATCAGGACTTTTACACAAATTGGGTTGAAGCCAGCGGTGAGAGTTTTGACCTTGCATCAGTTGCTGCGGTCGCTCCAATATTTAGTGATGGGTTAAGCCTCTTGTCAGCTCAAACAATATTGGCTCTTGATGACGGTACAGTCAGTAGCGGAGAAATTCAGCTTACCGAGCATTTTTCTTCGCATGATTACTACAATGGGGAAGAGTATTCTTACTATGATGTGGAAGATGAGACTGTTTCAGTATTCACCAATTATAGTGATGTGATCTCCTTTGGTTTATCCGATGGTTTTTTGTATGAACTCGGCCAAACGATAGTACGCGATACACCATATGGCTTTGACCCATCCGAAGATTTCGATGAACGTCTCTTTACGGCCAACTGGGGCATATGGGAGAGCGAAACCTATTTCCACACTTTGGGTCTGGCCGGATACGATACTTACTTCACTCCTTTTGTTAATTCAACAGATGTTACTTTGACAACTTCTCCGTCCTGGATTGATGGTGGTCCGGGAAATTATGTGCAATACAAATATTCTGGTGGTCCGGGTCTGACTGGTTACGACGGCTTGAGTAATGTTGTTGGGGGGTATGTAGACAACATTCTGATGAATTTCGATTTTGCCACCTCGTCGGTTATCGATTTTGATATGCAGTTAACTGACTGGGATTCCATCGACTACGATGTCTCTTTGGTTTCTGCCACTCCACTTTCGTTGAACCTAACGGATTTCCAGGTGGAATTGAGCGGCCTGTGTTCAGGGTGTGAATCTTCTGTAACGGGCCAAACCAGTTTCAACTTCCTCGGTGACAATGCTGAAGGTGCGCTGGGCAATTTTTATCTACAGGCAGATTCTCTGATATCTGGGGTTTATACCTTGGCACAGAATGACCATTGGGTGGATGTACCAGAGATATCTCCCGCGGCAGATGGCGGCGTGGTCGGTTTTGCCTCTTCGGATATAAACGCTGAATCGGTGGTTGTCGGTTTTGAAATAGATGGGACAAATACGGCACAAATGACGAATGTTGAAGCCTACAACCACAATCATCCCAATTCCCTGGCAGCCTTCACCACTGGTGCTTCAGAAGCGGATTGCGTCAGTTGTTCCTGGTTTGTGCAAGAAGCTGAGCTATCCAATTACGATAATAGTAATTCACCCTATCTGGATTATCTGCCAGATGCATATTGGGGTCGTTGGGAAACACAGGAGGCTGTATTGACGGAAGACGGCACGCCTGTCGATTTGAAATATTTTCAGCACTGGGTTTATGCGCCAAATCCAACAGACCTGAGTGACACAGTATTATGGGATGCGTCAAATGGCACCCAGAGTTATTCCTATGTTGATGGTACTGTTGTAACAGACCTCAACGGAAATGAAAGCTATTCCGGGATTGAGGATTTCTCTATGTCGGTAAATTTTGGTACACAGATGATTGAGACTTTTGAATTCGATGTCAGTGTTGCAAATTGGGACTTTGCTCCCGAGATGGTAAGCCCGACACCACTAAGCGAAGCGAATATAAGCTTGTCCGGTTCGGTCTGGGATGGTGAGGTGACCTACGGCCTGAATGGTAATTCCTCTATCTATATGATCGGTGATGCGGCTGAAGCCGCAGTGGGTGCTTTTGGTTTGGAAGCCCTGGCTCCTGTTTCAGGTGATATTGTGAATACTGTTAATGGCGCGTTCTTGTTGGAAAACGACAATATAAACGGGCTTTAGTAGGTAACAGGTATAAAGCCCTGCAAGTTGCGGGGCTTTTTATTGGCTGCCAAACAACGATTTTACTTGGATGTGTGTCTGAACACGCCATCCCAGTCGGGAGAGGGCGGATTGTTGTCGGCTACACGGTCCCGATACAGCCGGTATAACCTGCTTTTTTGATGCTGGAACAATAGGCTGGTGAATTTTGAACTGGCGTGTTTCCAGTCGCCTGAGTAGTAATCCGCCAATGCCGACTCATATTCGGCCAGCTCAGACAGAACCTGGTCATCGACCTCGCCTTTTAGCCCGAGCGGCTGGTAAAGGTAAACGGCTTCTTCTTTGCCCTTGACCTGTACTTTGTCGATCGGTCGGAAGATAAATTTATCGCGGCATGCCTGATAGGTATTTTCGGTTACCAGCACATCGGAACCGTAGTATTTGGTCAAGCTTTCAACCC
>JBFHKI010000055.1:0-9850 GCA_041595415.1 Pseudomonadales bacterium
GGGGTTCCCGGGTTACTTCCTGATCGTGATGGACTTCATTCGTTGGGCAAAAAACAACAAAGTGCCGGTAGGGCCTGGCCGGGGGTCCGGTGCGGGTTCTCTGGTTGCCTATGCACTGAAAATAACCGATCTCGACCCTATTCACTACGATCTGCTCTTCGAGCGGTTTTTGAATCCGGAACGGGTTTCCATGCCGGATTTCGATATCGATTTTTGTATGGAAGGTCGCGACCGGGTTATCGACTATGTGGCCAATCGCTATGGTCGGGAAGCGGTATCGCAAATTGTTACTTTCGGAACCATGGCCGCCAAAGCAGTGGTCAAGGATGTTGCCCGTGTACAGGGCAAATCCTATGGCCTGGCCGATCGTCTTTCAAAAATGATTCCCTTTGAGGTGGGTATGACCCTGTCTCAAGCTCTGGAGCAGGAAAAGCCCCTGCAGGACTTTTTACAGGAAGATGCCGAAGCCCAGGAAATTTGGGATATGGCTGAACAGCTCGAAGGCATAGCCAGAAACTGCGGCAAGCATGCCGGTGGTGTGGTCATTGCTCCCACCAAGCTGACCGACTTTGCACCGCTGTATTGTGATGAACAGGGTGAAAGTCTGGTTACCCAGTACGACAAGGACGACGTCGAAAGCGTCGGCTTGGTAAAGTTTGACTTTCTTGGTCTGCGTACTCTTACCATTATTGACTGGGCGGTTGATATGGTGAATGAACGGTGCCGAGCAGAAGGGCTTGATGAGATCAATATCGACCGTATTCCGCTCGACGATCGCAAAACCTACGATTCTCTGAAACGAGCGGAAACGACAGCGGTGTTTCAGCTTGAATCGCGCGGAATGAAAGATCTTATCAAGCGGCAGTTGCCTTCAAACTTTGAGGACATTATCGCGTTGGTGGCCCTGTTTCGACCTGGGCCGCTTCAGTCCGGAATGGTTGATGACTTCGTCAAACGCAAAAACGATCCCAACGAGCCGGTTTCCTATCCGCATCCCAAATATCAGCATGAAGACCTGATTCCGGTTCTGGAACCAACCTACGGAATTATTCTCTACCAAGAACAAGTGATGCAGATCGCTCAGGTGCTGGCCGGTTATAGCCTCGGTGAAGCGGATCTGTTGCGCCGGGCCATGGGCAAGAAAAAGGCCGAAGAAATGGCCAAACAGCGCCAGATGTTTATGGAGGGCGCCAGTAAAAGGGGAATATCCGAAGAGCTTTCCAGCAATATCTTTGACTTGATGGAAAAATTTGCCGGCTATGGTTTTAACAAATCTCACTCTGCAGCCTACGCACTGGTGGCCTATCAAACTGCCTGGTTAAAGGCTCATTACCCGGCAGAGTTTATGGCTGCTGTAATGTCGGCCGATATGCAGAACACCGACAAACTTGTCGGTTTTATCGACGAGTGCAAACGTCTTGGGCTGGAAGTCACACCCCCGGTTGTCAATACCGGGCAATTCCAGTTTTCCGTAAACACTGATGGTCAGGTGGTATACGGTCTGGGCGCCATTAAGGGGCTGGGTGAGGGGGCTATCCAGAGTATTATTGACAGTCGCCAATTACAGGGGCCCTACAGTGATCTTTACGACTTTTGTTCACGTATTGACCAGCGCAAACTCAATCGACGCGGCGCAGAAGCTATGCTCAATGCCGGTGCGCTGGACAACCTCAATCAGTTTGCCGAAGATCCGGATAGATGTCGGGCCGTATTGGAGAGCCAGTTGGAAGAGGCTATACAGATAGCCGAGCAGGCGAACCAGAATCAAGCCTCTGGTATGACTGATATGTTCGGAGACATCGTAGTGTCAGCTGCTCCGACGCATGAGGGTAGTGCGAAATCTGCGGTGCGTCCCTGGACCATGAAAGAGCGACTGCAAAAAGAAAAAGATACTTTGGGGCTTTATCTCACGGGGCACCCAGTGGATGCCTATGCCGACGAGTTAAAAATGCTTATTGGTCGTCGGCTCTGTGATTTGCGAGCAGATAAAAAGCCGCAGTGGTTGGGTGGGCTTCTGGTTGAACGTCGTGTTATTAAGACCAAACGCGGTGACCAGCTCTGTATCCTTACTCTGGATGATCGCAGTGCACGAGTGGAAGTAACGCTCTTTTCTGATCTATACGCCTCTGTGGAGTCTTCATTGATTCTGGATACAGTGGTTGCAGTGGAGGGCACGGTGCAATACGACGACTACTCCGGTGGTTTGCGTGTGCGAGCTGAACAGTTAATGCCCTTGTTGGAATTGCGCAGCTTGAAATTCAATTCGTTGCGTGTCGACCTGCCCGAAAACCTGCACGCTGAGCAGCAAATCAGTTCCCTGCGCGAGTGCTTGCAAGACTTTAGGGGCGGCAGTTGTACCGTGCGTGTCAAACTCAGCAAAAAGGATTGCGAGGGTGAATTTGAACTCGGTGAAGAGTGGAAAGTTGAGCCTCGAGATGATCTTCTGCATGAGCTGCGACATAACTTTGGTATGGATTCGGTTGTGCTGGAGGCCTAAGGGGTGTCACCTGCGGACCTGCTAGCACCCTTTGCCGTCGAGCTGCAACAGGCCAAAAGAGTGTTTGTAGGCTTTAGTGGAGGTTTGGACTCGACTCTGCTTTTACAGGCTGCGGTGGATCTGCTCGGTTCAAAAAAAATATGTGCCCTCCACGTTAATCATCAACTTCAGAGCGAAGCAAATTTCTGGCAGGAGCACTGTCGCTTACGGGCGCAAAACTTAGATGTTGAATTCCGTGATACGCGTCTGGAAGTCGTCAATCAAGGAAAAGGTATCGAAAACCAGGCCCGTGAATTGCGATACCGTTTTTTTGAACAGCAGTTGCAAGCCGGAGACGTATTGTTGTTGGGACACCAGATGGATGATCAGGCGGAAACCTTGCTGTACCGTCTGGTTCGGGGTGCCGGAGTTCGTGGGTTGTCGGCTATTCCCGAACAGCGTTCTATAGCTCAAGCCAGATTGCTTCGACCTCTGCTGGGCTATAGCCGTCAGACACTGCTTGAGATAGCCGCTCAGCAGCAGTTGGAATGGATTGAAGACCCGTCCAATCAGGATGTCAGTTATGACCGGAACTATCTCCGCTCCAAAGTCTTGCCGGTGATACTGGAGCGTTGGCCCTCAGCCACGACCACCTTGGCGCGAACCGCAAATAATTTAAGTACAACCTTGCAGCTGTTGGACGAATACGGTGATTTTTTACTCCTCGATTGCGATTGGCGTCAGGAGAGTTGGGGCAGAAGTTTTGATCTGGCACGCTTTGTTGGTTTGAGTTCGGCGGCTCAGGTGCACCTGTTAAATACGGCCTTCAGGCAGTTGCAGTTGCGGGGGTTTGATGCACAGTATCACGACAGGGTGCTTGCCCTTATCGAAAGCCGGGAAGATAAAACACCTCTGGTAAAGATTGGTGATTCAGAACTCCGCCGTTTCGGCAATCGACTGTATCTGATGCCAGAGATTGCGAGTTTTCCAGCTACTGACCTGGAGATACCCTGGACGGGGCGGGAGGTTGTACAAATAGCCGGTTGTGGCTCGCTCGCATCGATCCCGGACTATCGGGGTGGTACGTTACAGATAAAGTTCCGGCAAGGTGGAGAACGCTGTAAACCCTTGGGAAGGGATAAATCCCAGTCCTTGAAAAAAGTCATGCAAGAGCATCAACTCGAACCATGGTTAAGGGGCAGAGTACCTCTGATTTACCGCGACGGCGAAATCGCCGCCGTCGCGGGTTTGTTCTCCTGCGCCACCGATATTATTACACCGGGATTTGAGTGGCAGCTGGCCTGAAAGTTGTTCAGGCCTTGGCTGTCCAGGTATTGCACCAGCCCTCGGCTGCTACGGACTTTCCGGGGAAGAGCGCGCACGGGCCGGTTTCGGCACCTTCGACACCTGTATAAAAAACGCAGTTGTGACAAAACTGGGTATCGCCGTCCGGCGAGGTAGATCTTTTTGGAAATTTCACGGCGTCGATATCGGCGATATTATGCTTGTAACCCAGCGCCAGAGCTGTGGCATCTGATTCTGATACCAATGGGAGATCCTGAGCATAGGCGGTAAGGTCAACACTGATTAGTGGAATCATCAGGCTGCCGCCAAGGAATTTGCGGCGCGATAAAGTCTTGGAAGATGTCATAAAAACCTCGAATTGTTAATTGCTACAACACGAAGCTAGTGTAGCGCTCTTTGCCCTAAATGGGTTGACACATATCAACCTGCCTTGGTCTAACTTTAGACAGTTTGATGGCAAGTTTTGAATTGTGAGAACAGCGCTCAAGTGGTACGATGACATCCCATCTCGTGAAAGGTTTATCTGCCTTGTCCCGCTCTTGAGATGGGTCAACGATTATTCCTTTTCTACTCAAATTTTGCTTTTCTGGTCGTGGTATGACGCGTTTTATTTTTGTTACTGGTGGTGTGGTTTCGTCTCTTGGAAAGGGCATTGCTGCGGCATCTCTTGGGGCCATTCTTGAATCTCGGGGCCTGAAGGTAACCATAATGAAACTGGATCCCTATTTGAATGTGGATCCGGGCACCATGAGCCCTTTCCAGCACGGTGAGGTTTTTGTTACCGACGATGGTGCAGAGACGGATTTGGATCTCGGCCACTACGAAAGGTTTTTGAAGAGTAAAACCAGTAAGCGAAACAACTTTACCACCGGGCAAGTCTACGAAACGATTCTGCGTCGCGAGCGGCGCGGAGACTATCTCGGCGGTACAGTTCAGGTTATCCCGCACGTTACCGACGAAATCAAATCACGCATAATGGCTGGCGGTGAAGGCAACGATATTGCGATTGTTGAAATAGGTGGAACGGTCGGTGATATCGAGTCACAGCCATTTCTGGAGGCTGTGCGGCAACTCAAAGTTGAACTGGGTAGTAGCAGGTCACTGCTGATGCATTTGACTCTGGTGCCCTATATCGCAGCAGCAGGCGAGATCAAAACCAAGCCCACCCAGCATTCTGTGAAAGAGTTGCGAACCATTGGTTTGCAGCCTGAAATACTTCTGTGTCGTTCGGAAAAAACCGTAGATGAAAGTTCGCGTCGCAAGATAGCGCTCTTCACCAACGTCGAATATCGGGCTGTTATCCCTATGCCGGATGCCGCTTCTATCTATTCCATTCCGCGCAACCTGCAAGAGTTCGGATTGGACGAAATCGTTGTCGAGAAATTCAATATCGACAAACCGGATGCGGATCTCAGTGAGTGGGATCAAGTTGTTGATTTACAAAACTCCAGCAGTGGTGAAGTAACCATTGCCATGGTTGGTAAATACATGGAGTTGCTGGACGCCTACAAGTCGCTCAATGAAGCCCTTGAGCACGCCGCTATTCACAATCAGACAAAGGTTAATGTTCTCTACATAGACGCTGAGGATGTTGAAGAGCAGGGGCTGGATCTGATCAAGGACGCCGACGCTATTTTGGTGCCCGGAGGTTTTGGGCAGCGTGGTATTGAAGGAAAAATCAGTGCGGTTCGGTACGCACGGGAAAATGCCATTCCCTATCTTGGCATCTGTCTGGGTATGCAGGTTGCTGTGATTGAATACGCCCGTAATGTTCTGGGTATGGAAGACGCCAACAGTACCGAGTTTGACCCTCTGAGTGAGCACCCGGTTATCGCCCTGATTACCGAGTGGATGGAAGCTGATGGCATCAAACAGGTTCGCGGTCAGGGAAGTGATCTGGGAGGCACCATGCGTCTTGGCTCACAACCCTGTTCTCTGGTTAAAGACAGCTTGTCACGTAAGCTCTACGGACATGATGTAATCCACGAACGGCACCGCCACCGTTACGAAGTTAACGGCAGCTATGTCGACAAACTGATTTCCGGGGGGCTTAAGGTCGCCGGTCGTTCAGCGGATCAATCGCTGGTAGAGATTGTCGAGATCGAAGATCATCCCTGGTTTGTTGGCTGCCAGTTCCATCCCGAATTTACCTCCAGCCCACGTGAGGGCCATGCTCTTTTCAGCGGTTTTGTGAAGGCGGCAATAGACCATAAAGCCAGCACGTCAGGCGAGGCAGTCACCTCAGAAGCGAAAAATTAACCAGGCTATGGAATCAAGCACTTTGCAAATCTCCGATTTCAAGGTTGGTAACGACCAACCACTGGTACTCTTTGGCGGTATCAATGTTCTCGAGTCCAGGGACTTGGCGATGCAAGCGGCCGAAGAATATGTTCGGGTTACCTCGGATCTCGGCATACCCTATGTTTTTAAAGCCTCCTTCGACAAAGCGAACCGGTCTTCCATCCACTCGTTTCGAGGGCCAGGAATGGAAGAAGGGCTGCGCATTCTTGAAGAGGTAAAAAGTCAGTTTAAAGTCCCTCTGATTACCGATATTCATGAAGTAGCGCAGGCTGCTCCAGTAGCCGAGGTCTGTGAGGTGATACAACTCCCGGCCTTTTTGGCTCGTCAAACGGATCTTGTGGCGGCTATGGCGGCAACTGGCCGGGTGATAAATATCAAAAAGCCGCAGTTTCTCAGTCCTGAGCAGATGAAAAACATCGTTGATAAGTTTGCCGAGTGCGGAAATAAACAAACCATGCTTTGTGAGCGCGGCAGCAACTTTGGATACGACAACCTGGTTGTCGATTTCCTCGGTTTTGACATTATGAAAAACACCACAGGTTGCCCTTTGGTGTTTGATGTAACCCATGCGCTGCAGCGGCGTGATCCTGGCCAACAGGCTTCAGGTGGTCGTCGTCAGCAGGTCGCAGATTTGGCCAGAGCCGGCGTTGCTACCGGTCTGGCGGGTCTGTTCCTCGAGGCGCATCCACAGCCGGACAAAGCCCTTTGTGACGGTCCCAGTGCACTTCCCCTGCATAAACTGCGGGATTTTCTGACCCAGGTCAGGGATATCGACCAGTTGGTGAAGAGCTTTACCCCTCTGGAAATCGAATAGATAACCACCAGTAAAAATTTTGGAGAAAAGATAATGAGCGAGATAGCAGATATTCGCGCTTTTGAAGTATTGGATTCACGTGGCAACCCAACGGTATTGGCTGAAGTTACCCTGGAAAGCGGTGTGGTGGGGGCGGCCTTTGCGCCCAGTGGTGCATCCACAGGCTCACGTGAGGCTCTTGAGCTGCGTGACGGTGATAAAAGCCGCTACCTGGGCAAAGGGGTTTTGACTGCGGTTAATAATATCAACTCAACCATACGGGAGTTGTTGTTGCACGCGGATGCCCTTGATCAGAGACGTATCGATAACCTGATGATTGAATCCGATGGCACCGAAAACAAAGAAAAACTGGGCGCCAACGCAATATTGGCTGTGTCTTTGGCCAACGCACGTGCTGCAGCGACTTTCCTGAATATCCCGCTCTATGAGCACATAGGTTCAATGGTCGGTTCACCACAAATCAGCATGCCTCTGCCGATGATGAATATCATCAATGGCGGTGAACACGCGGATAACAATGTCGATATTCAGGAATTTATGATTCAGCCTGTTTCGGCTGATAGCTTTGCTGAAGGTTTGCGCATGGGCGCAGAAGTTTTTCATGCGCTCAAGAAAGTGTTGCAGTCAAAGGGGCTTAGTACCGCGGTAGGTGATGAAGGTGGATTCGCTCCCAACTTGCCTTCCAACGAAGCTGCTCTGGAGGTAATCGCCGAGGCGGTTAAAGCGGCCGGCTATAAATTGGGTGAAGATATTGTATTGGCTTTGGATTGCGCTGCTTCGGAATTTTATAAGGACGGTGTATACGATCTGGCCGGGGAAGGAAAACAGTTCGATTCTGCTGGCTTTGCCGACTTTTTGGCCGGTTTGTGTAGTCGTTATCCTATTCTTTCGATCGAAGACGGTATGGATGAATCCGATTGGGACGGATGGAAAGTCCTGACAGATAAGCTGGGTGAAAAGGTTCAGTTGGTTGGTGATGATCTTTTTGTTACCAATCCGAAGATTCTCAAGCGCGGTATTGATACGGGTGTTGCCAACTCGATTTTGATCAAGTTTAACCAGATCGGCTCATTGTCCGAGACTCTGGACGCCATTGAAATGGCCAAGGCTGCCGGCTATACCGCGGTGATTTCTCACCGATCCGGTGAGACGGAAGATACCACCATTGCCGATCTGGCAGTGGCAACTGGTGCCGGACAAATCAAAACGGGTTCACTCTGTCGATCAGACCGGGTAGCCAAATACAATCGTCTACTGCGTATCGAAGCGGAAACAGACGGTCTGGCTAAATACCGTGGCCGAGAGGAGCTGCGCGGTTAGTTCCTGTTACCTTTGATGAAGGGGGCCAACAGGCCTCCACAAAGGGTGCCAAGGATTATCAAAATATGCAGGTTTACCGCCGCCGCGACGGAGGTGTCAACCTTGGCCCCCGTCAGTGCGGCGCCTGCAACCACACCCGCCTCATAGGTTCCCACACCGGCCGGAGCATGTACCGGCAGTACCGAGCTAAGCTCACCACCCATGGCCCCAGTGATTGCCTGCAACATTTGCAGTTCGGCGAAGCTCACCAATATCCAGGCAAAAACCACAATTTTGATAGACCAGTTCAGCCAGGTAATACACAGGGTGCGAATCAAGGCCGGATAACTTTCCGGCGTTCCGGACAGTATTTTGCTTGCCATACTGGCGACTTTGGAGGGTAAAAGGGGTAGCAGGTGTGCTTCTATCAGGTTGCGACAGGGCAGAAGAAGAATTGGGCTCAACAGGAAAGCCAGCCACAATATCCCCAGGCCTGTAACCTGGTCCTGTTGCCATAACCAGCCCAGAGCGCCCAGCGCCAGGAGTACCTGCAGATCCAGTGTGCGGAAAAATAACAAAGTGCCTGTGGTCATTGATAGAGGCAAGTTGAAGCTGCTGCGCATCATCAAGGGGAAACTTGCTTCGCCGGAGCGCATGGGCAAGAGGTTGTTCGCCAGATTGTGTAGCAGAGTGATGCGCCAGGATTCGCCAAAGCTTACCTGGGGATAGTGGCGAAAATAATCTCGTATCCGGTAGGCTCTAAGCATATAGGTAAAAAACATCAGTGCCAGAGCCAGCAAGGTCTCGGGTATAGACCAGTTTGTCCATTGAGCAATAATGGTTTTCCATCCCCAGGCCCATTCGATTAACAGTGCATAGAAAAGCACCGCCGCAAGGCTGAGGATCAGGTAGGTTCTGGAGTTGTTGCTGGCCATAAAAGCATCATATTTTTGCAGGCTTGAATGGTACAGGGACGGGGGTTTTTGATACAGTGCAGGCCGCTGCTAATACCAAGATTCTGATAATTTCTATAAAGCTGAGATCAAATGACACCACAACCCTCCCTGTCACTGGTTATACCCCTCTATAACGAAGAAGATAACGTTATACCCTTGCTGAAACGTGTGGGCGAAGCTCTGGAAGATTACACCGGAGAGTACGAAATCATATTGGTAGACGACGGTAGTTCAGACAATACCGTTGCCACAGCCTTGAATGCCGGTGCCGAGCAGGATTACCGGGTTCGGGTTCTGGAATTACAGCGTAATTTTGGACAGACCGCTGCGATGCAAGCCGGAATCGACGCAGCAGAATATGAGCTTATTGCCACTTTGGATGGTGATTTGCAAAATGACCCCAATGATATTCCCCGTATGGTTCAGGCCCTGTTGGACAGGGATCTCGACCTGTTGGTGGGTTGGCGTGAAAAGCGCAAAGACAAACTTATTATGCGCAAGATTCCTTCCTGGATTGCCAATAAACTGATTGGCAAGATTACGGGAGTCAAAATTCACGATTACGGCTGCAGTTTGAAGGTTTACCGTTCGTCCGTAATCAAGCAGGTAAAACTGTTGGGTGAAATGCATCGCTTCATTCCTGCCTGGGTGGCCGCTGTTGCACCTTCTCGTCGTATCGGCGAGATGCCGGTAACACAC
>JBFHKI010000056.1:0-9755 GCA_041595415.1 Pseudomonadales bacterium
CTTATCGTCTCCAAGGCTCTCGAATCAAGAAAGGAGGTATTTGCCAAAAAAGATCTCAAGCTGATCACCTCCATACCGGAGCATCTAGTCCTTGATGCCGATCCAACCCGCCTGCGCCAAATAATCGAGAACCTTCTTTCCAATTGCATTCGCTATACCAACGTCGGCGGTGAAATCAAAATCAACCTCTCAAGGTCTGAAAAATATACCGAGCTTGTTGTATCAGACAACGGCCCAGGGGTTCCTGCAGAAAGTATGGATTTGCTATTTGACCGTTTTTATCGGGGTGAGTCCTCACGAAGCCGTGCAACCGGTGGCGCAGGGCTGGGATTATCATTGATAAAAACCTATGCAGAAATGCACGGCGGTAAGGTTAGTGCGTTTGCTTCAAATGAGGGAGGGCTCGGCATCAGGGTGCAACTGCCGAACCATCTGGATTGAAGGCCTGAGTGAACCCCTATAAACGGACTGGCCCGGAGCATTTTGCACACCCCGGGCCAGTTCATATTTCCTGTATGCCAGCTAATTACTGACCGTCAAACTGCGGGTGATCAATGCAATCGTATGGCTGCACAAATGAACCAACCTGAAATTCCCACCATTTTGCATTCACCGTTGGCAATTCATTTGATTCGGGGTTAATCAATACCTGACTGTAATTCAAATGGTTATGATCCGCACTTAAGGTAAAGGTTTCATGCATTTGAATCGGAGAATTGCTTCCCTCAAATGTGGTAGTAACCACCAAGGTATCCCCTACGAAACGGCCGGTTGAGTATCCAAGGTTATTTTTTACGGTGCCGGGATCCTGATGATCTATATCCATATGAACAGTGCGAATGGTGTCGTACTCTTCGACATGGACAGTGATAGTACCATCCTGATTGTCTACGATCTGCATTGGATAGGGCGAGCCCATCTCCGTCCAGACATCCTTGCTCACACAATTGCCGGTGCCACGTGGTTCGGCATATTCAATTTTAAAGTCTTGTCCGGGACCACGCATTGCCTGGTGACTACCCTCGGCGCCGAAGATTGTACTCCAAACAGCAAAAACCGAAGTAGGCCGCTCGGAATAGTCTTCCTGCTCAATCAATCCGTGCGCCCGATCCGCACTACCAACACGTACTGCTTCTTCCGGCCAGCGCGGTTCAGCAGTTCGCAAAAAGACAATTTCACGATGCTCGTCTACCAACAGAAGATGATTCATAAACAGATCATCATCTTTGGTGCGCGATGGATAACCTGCCACTTTTACCTTGGTGCCAACGGCCAATAAATCACGGTCAATCCCCATGCGGGCCAAGGCAGCAACCGAGTTGCTTTCGGTAGAATAAACCTTTTCGTTTGGTGTGCCCTGATCCACAGTAAAGTACATAACCACGTGGGGGTTTCTCCATACTATTTCACTGATTACACCTTCGATTTCGATATCACCTTCAACATCGTAAAAGGCCGCCCAATTGTGGTGGGCCGTTGCAGGGTTTGCCATAAAAAGCATCAAACCCAAAGCCAAAAGAAAGTTTTTCATATCCTACTTTTCCTCATGTCGCTCCGTATCCCAGAGCTTGGTAATTAATTATTAAAGGTCAGTGCCGATGAAGCGAGTATATGCCCATCAATTGCACCTGTCAGAGCTGCCCAATCCACGTCAATATCGTCCTCATTCCCCAGAACCAGACTTTCTGTATCCAGAGCATAAAGGGTAATTGTGTAGGAATGAGTGACATTTCCAGGCGAACAAGGTGGAGTGTACCCAATATACCTTTTATCCTTGTCTCCACCTTCATTGCCAATTGACTCGGGATTACCTCGAGGCAGAGACTTGGTTTCTGCCGGCACATTCCAAAGCAGCCAGTAGTGACTTGGAAGATCTACACCCTCGACACGACCCTGTGGATAATGGTGCATTATAACCGCAAAACTTTTGGTCCCGGCTGGCACTCCGGACCAGTTTATAGGAGGGGAAAGTCCATCACCCCCATCTCTTGTACATTTCAGGTCTGATGGCAACATACCGCCATTTTCCATGACCGGACTCGTCAACTGTAAATCGGCACTGGCTGACAATGACAACAGGGCCACTACCAGAACCAGTTGTATCTTTATTAATAATTTAGCGTTCATATCCCGGCCTCCTTTGACCAATCACCATCACAATTGAGGTTTAAGCTCATATCCTTCAGGGAGCGCCCATGGCTCCGCCACCTGGTGCACCCATCCCGCCACCACCCGTACGGATGGAATGGCAATATTCACCTGACTCAACAATTCCACCGTTGGTAACCGTCTTCCATTCAACGTCAAAACATTCCGGACGATCCGTCGGCGTGGATTTCAGATAGTAAGACTCGCCCTGATAGTCATAGCTCAACAATCCTTCACCTAGCTCATCGTGCTCAAACGTCAGATTCTCAACCATCACTGGTCTGCCAGAAGGCCTACCCATAGCAATGCTGGGAACCGCGCTCAGGTCTCCCACTTCGCCAACCAGACACTGAATAATGTATGGCGCTTTCTCGGATGTGTGGTAACGATATCCAAATACCGGATCAAGCTGACCATTGCAGACATCCAGGTCTCCCTCAGCTATTTCTGATCCATCCGGGTTCAGGTTTCCATAAAGAGGGAATCCGTCAAAGCCCCATCCTATAATTGGGTTATCGTCCTTGTTGTCCATCTGCTCGAGCATACAACGTGGCAGCTCATGATAATGGTAGTCATCACCTCGCCCCGTGTGACCGCCGCAGTTATCAAGTTGCTGCAACAACAGGGTGTCCTGATGCGGCTGATGGTAATAAAGATCATCTATACTCATCTCGCCTCCTGCACTGTAGTCAAATATGGGAATGCCGTTTACCGCAACCGCCAAAGAAGAGTCCCGTGTTTGCGGTGTTCCGGTAAAACTCGGATCGAATCGGATGGGTGCAAAATAGCCAGGTGCCGGCATAGGTATTTGTTCGTTGGTACCTATAATACCCGTCATCATTTCATGGCTGGCGTAACTGTCTGAATGGATCTCGGCATGGTCTTCATGGCAGGTGACCCAAGCTTCATCCTCAAACCCCGCATCCCGAACCGAATTAATAACAGCTTGGCAGTGCTCATGCGGAGACAGGCTTGATACCACCGGTCCCGCTGCTGGAATATGGCGTGGAAGGCCAACTCTATTGCCAAGATCGGCACCACTGCTACAGGCCAGAAGAATGAAAGGAGCCAGAACTGCTCCGACCATAGCTCCATATGCCATGATGATTTTTTCTATTTTCATATTCGCCTCAGCTCTCTTTTTAACCTGGTATATATATCTCTGTACAACCTATCCATCTAATTAACCAAACTGTCTTACCACCTCATCAAGAGGAATGAGAGTTACAACATATGCGCACCACCTTTAGTGAGACGCTTAATAGACTGGATATTTTCCTGAATAACTCACGAAGTTTCTTATTTCCCCTTTCCAACCTTTGGTTTTTATAGGAGTCCAAGTCCTTTGGGTCAATTTGGACACATTTTGGCCATATTATACACAGCCAGGTTTTTACGCAACCATCCGACAATAAAACTTACAGGGACTATCCCCTGCGACAAGCGCCTTACCGCTTTTAAATACGGATTAATCATTCTTGTCTTCTCCTGATATAAACTTATGCTAGATACCTTTTTAGGATAGCTATCCTGGGACAATATAAACGTCCGATTTTAACCGTACCGATCAGATAGAAAACAACTACAGCAGGTAATACAAAAATATGCCCCACAACAAACAACGGATACTTCTGGTTGAGGATGAAGTCGAAACGGCTGAAATAATCGGAGACTATCTGGAGAACACCGGATACCTTGTTGAGCTCATGCATACTGGTGCCGGGGTAGTCGAGCGGGTTGCAAAAACTTCCCCTGATCTGATCTTACTCGACATCATGCTACCCGAGGTTGACGGTATAACCATCTGCAAGCAAATACGTGCTTCGACTGATGTTCCAATAGTTTTGCTGACCGCCAAAGTCGACGAGGTTGACCGACTGCTCGGTTATGACCTCGGAGCCGATGACTATATCTGCAAGCCGGTCAATCCGAGAGAGATCCTGGCACGAGTAAAAGCGGTTCTGCGACGCACCACTCCAAGCTTCGATAGCGATCAAGAAATCCTGACGCTGGACAAATCAAGACAGCTTGCAGTGTATCGCGGTCAACGACTCAAATTGACTCGCATGGAATTCAGCTTACTCAGATTACTTTTCGACAACGAAGGCAAGGTTTTCAACCGACAGCAAATCAAAGATAAGATTTATTCTGATCCCAGCAGCACGAGCGACAGGGCCGTTGATACCTGTATAAAAAAATTACGCCATAAAATGAATCTGGTCACTCCGGAGGAAAGCCCAATTCACTCGATCTATGGCGTTGGCTACAAATTTGAAAGGAATGACAGCTCTATTCCCGGTTAAAACCCGCTGCGACACTTTCCTGAATCTTTATAAAGATAGGACCACACAAATAAACTCTGGACATGCAGCACAGCAAATATTCAACCTTGGGGGCAGTTAGACATCTACTGGCTGCATGTTGGTGGTGCCCAACAACTTGTTACCAGATTCTGTGTTGCCTGCACCAAAAGCCAGTTTTCAACAAACCACCTTATTGCACAAAAGACACATTTTGGACACATTTAAATAGTAGCCGGAAGTAGCCCGCCTGACAAGACGAAATTCGTATATCACGCTATCTATTGAGTCTGGAAGGCTTTATTCCAAAGGCTTTCGGGTAGGACGACCAGGAGGAGACCTGGTCAGTAATCGCAGTCATAGGGCTGCACGAAGGAGCCCGGCACATACTGCCACCATTTCTTCGCCATGGTCGGCATCGACCTGAAGAGAGGATCCACAGTTACCCGCGAATACTGCAAACGGTTGTGATCATCACTTAAAGTGAAAGTTTCAAGTACCTGTAAATAATCATCGCCCTCTCTGCCGCCGGGACGATACTGCAGGGTGTCCACAATCAAGGTATCACCGACGAAACGCCCCACTGAATAATATCCATTGAATTCGTGTGGGATCTGCGGATTTGCCGGCATGTCGCCCATATGTACCGTCCGCAAAGTATCGTAGAACTCAGCCTGAATAGTGATGCTGCCATCACCGTTATCGACAATTTCTATGGGATACGGCGCACCCAAGGCACTGAAAATATCCCGTGGCGCACAGCTGGTGGGGTCCGGATTCAGATCGACGTGGTTTGCTTCGCCATATTCGGTCCAGTCTACTTCTGCTCCCAAAGCCTGGTGACTACCTTCTGCCCCGTAAATGGTCGACCAGACCGCAAACACTGAAGAGGGCCGTTTCGAATAATCTTCTTCAATCACCCGACCGTGAGCCACATCGGTATTACCAATGCGCTCGGCTTCCGGCCAACGTGGTTCTGCGGTACGCAAAAATACAATCTCTTTCCCGGTTGGCAGCAACAAATGGTTCATAAAGATATCGTCATCGCGAGTGCGGGAAGGATAACCCGCAACTCGCACCCTGGTACCCACCGAGAGCAATTCCTTGGTGATTCCCATACGAGTCAATGAAGCTACCGAATTACTTTCTGTTGTATAGATTTTTTCGTCAGGCTGGCCTTCATTCACGGTAAAGCTTATACGCACATGGGGGTTAACAAACTCTATTTTGCTGATGACCCCTTCAATTTCGATATCACCCCCAACATCGTATATTGCCGCCCAATTGTGGTGAGCCGTTGCCGGAGTAACCAAAAACACGCCGAGACCCAAAGCCAAAAGAAAAGCTTTCATCTTTTATCCCCCCATTGCCAAATGTCAGGCCTGAAGACCCCCTTCAAGCCTGACAAAAAAGTTATGACTTATTGTTGTTCGCCAAAAAAGTTCAAGGATTGCGGATTGCCATCCTGCCCACCAACGGTCAAAACAAAACCCAGTTCGTCGGCCATCCACCAGGCGTTGGTCCAGTTGTCACCGTCAAACTCGGCAAAACCGATTTCCCAATCATGCAGATCGTGGCCTGAAGGCTCAATACCAAAAAGAGGGCCCGAATTAACAGCCGTAAGACGAAAGGCAATCACACCTTGCTGTCCATCGGTAAGAGCATATCCAATTTTGTCTTGTCGACCACTCATTGACGCCCCATGACTGCCTTCGACACCCAGCACATCCGCCCGGGCAATGATGTCATCGATGCCGCCACGTTGCAGGTTCTGGTAAGGACGTCGACCTTCCCAAGTGACAACCCGGTTCTCAGGGAGTGATTTATAGCTCAGCAAAAGTGCTTTTTGACGCCAGGCCGCTGTATCTTGCGGATTGGCTACATGCTCTGCCAAAGCCTCGTCAAAAGTTCGCACATCGTCATAAACCGGAGGAAGATTTGCTCGTCCATCAACGCGCTTGGGCAACCCTACACCCAGATCCATCAACAGCCCCGCCTCTTCTGACAGGTACCAGCTCTCGGTGATTTTTCCATCAGCCAATCGGAAAATAGCTGTGGTGGTAATGTCGAAAGTTTTACCCGTCGCAGGAATACCATAAAGGTTTCCGGTATGTTTGCCCTGCACACTAATCATGGCGGCAACCAGATCGCCGTCGCCAATCAAGCGCTCAATAGTGTTGGTGCGCTCGGTTATTGCCAAATAGTCTGGCTCGGAGGCTGGCTTAAGCACCGGGTCATCGGCGTTATAGATTAAATTTTCAAATTCGTTTCTAAGTACTTTATGGTCCGGCGCAAAAACCTCGCTGGCAACGGCCCTATAGGCTGGCGTCCCTTTTACTTCCAGAATGCGGGCAACCACTGCTTTATTGGCTTCAACTTCCGCAGTATCTGCAACAGCCAATACTGAATGACCAAAACAGAAGCCTAAAACAGCCCCAACGCTTAAGGTATTTTTTAACAACTTTGCTAATTTAGACATTTCCTGTCCTCTCATTTGATTTTCTGTACTTCTGATTAACCTTGGCTTGGCCATTCATGCTCCATACCAGGCTCCAAAAACTCTGTTTCCAGCGATAAAGTTACTTCATCCCCAACTGTCGACAAAGGCATTCCGAAATCGCTTCGTTTAATCACCATAGTGCCACTGAAACGCATCCGATAACCACCGCGGGTGGCTGCACTCTGCTGCCCACCTGTAAAAAAATTAACCGCCATTGTGGCCGGCTTGGTGCCCCCCCAAGAAAGGTTAGATCACCTGAAACAAACAGCCCATTATCCGACAAAAGCTCAATCGGGAAGAACTATTTTACTCATTCATCGAAGGCGACTAGCTGGGTAGCAACTTCTTTTATATGCACCCCGCCCAAAAGACACAATATGGACACATTGTATTTGATCCCCTTGGCCAGCGCAATTTCATAGAAATTCGATTTTCCGGTTGCAAACTTGCACTCTACAGGCGAGCAAAGTCTCTGTGAAGGAAAGATGCTATTCGAAAGTTTGTAGTCTGATTCTCCCGATTCTGGAAACCCCCGTGAATTGCTGTTATTGATAAAAATTCCCGATCGTCTGGCCCTTTCCACCACATTTCCGAATATAGTAGACATACCTGTTGGACAAATTTATGGAAAAGCTGGCACAACTCTGGGGAATGACCCTGATACAAAGATCCGGTGCTAACCCTATTACACTGGGTGATATCGCCTTGGTTTGCCTCTTGCTCTTGGGCGCCTATATTCTTATTCGCTCACTGCAATTTGCCGTAGCCCGGCGCCTGCGCTCAAGCCGGTTACAACCTGATGTCGTCCTGATAATAAAACGCATCTCTTTCTATGTAATTTTTGCCATGGTGGCCTTAACGGTTCTGGCTATTCTCGGCATACCCATAGCCGTCTTTGCCTTCGCCACTGGAGCCATCGCCATAGGCGTCGGTTTTGGCGCCCAAAATATTATCAACAACTTTATTAGCGGCTGGATACTAATCGCCGAACGCCCTATCCGACTGGATGACTTTATCGAAATTGAAGGGGTTTTTGGCACTGTGGAGCAGGTGGGTACCCGTTCCACACGAATTCGGCGAAGCGACGGAGTGCGCATGCTGGTACCCAACAGCACACTGCTGGAAAACACCGTAGTTAACTGGACATTGATCGACAAACATATCCGCACAACCATCCGTGTTGGTGTCGCTTACGGCTCTGATGTCCGTAAAGTCATTCAAATCCTCAAAGAGATCATCCTTGCCAGAACCGACATCTTATCCGAGCCCGCGCCGGAATTTATTTTTGAAGACTTTGGTGACAGCGCCCTGATTTTCGATGCGTATTTCTGGTGCGACGTGGCCGGTGAAAAATCTCTCCGCGCGATCCGCAGCGAGATACGTTTTGCCATAACCGAAGCCTTTGAAGCGGCCGGTATTGTTATCGCCTTCCCTCAAAGGGATATCCACCTGCACACCAGCCAACCGCTTGCCTTGAGTCTGCAACAAGAAAACAACTAGTGCTGGATGCGATAAAAGATGTCCATGCTCTGGTTAGTGCCGGATTTGGCCTTGATACGGAAATTCTGTGACAGGTTGTAATCCAGGCTGAAACTCGCATTTGGCGTCAGAATATCCTGGGCATAGCTGATAAAAACTTTGGGCGAGAGATATTTGCCAATGGTAATAGAGCTCTCCTCAAAATCACTGTCCGCTGAAATCGACAGGAGGTCCAAACCCAGACTGCTCTGTAGTCTCTGTGTAATGGCCGCGCTTTGATTCAATCCCAAAGCTGTAACCGCATTCATAAGCAGCTCTCCATCGTTTGTGCTCGCACTCGCCAGAGGCCTGCCAGTGATTAACAAGGCAATGGTTTCCGTTGAAGACAGCGTCGGAGAGGAATAGAGAGAACTGGAAAGCGCCATAGCTGTACCACCTATCTCAACGCCGACCAGATTGTCGCCAACAGTTCGAGAAGCCCGCAAGTTCAAGCTCGGATTATTTATCGGGCCATTAAAAATCAACTGTCCGGGATCGATCGTCAACTGCTGCCCATAAGTTGTGTACACCCCGTTGAGAATATCGATGTTGCCGGTCGCTCTCAGGGTCTGGCTGGGGTTTTCACGCAACCGCAATTGCCCGGTAAGATTACCCTCTATATCAAAACCTTCGAACTCGATATCCTCTCCCAGAATCAGAAGAATATCGGCATATACCGGAATAGAGCCGTCCCCTGAAACTTCCATTTGATCACTACCAATAATCTCCTCATCTGCCGAGATACTGGCAGCACTGGCCGGCAAACTACGCACCTGGATACGAGCCGAAGGCACCTCAACCTTACCCTCTACCTCTATAGCCGAAGGACGGACTTTGATTCCAAGCTCCGGACTGAGTACCAGACTATCTGTGGCACGGGCATAGGCTTCAATATTTTCTCCACTAATATTCAGCTCTGAAGCCCAATCTTCCGGCGAACGGAATTCGATACCCCCCTGCAAGTCGACACTACCCTGACCTGATGAAAAACTGCCCTGCAGATCCCATTTATTAGCCGTTTGGTTCGCCAGCCTCAGACTGCCGTCAGCAACGGAAATGCCCAGATCTGGCACGTAGGCGGATACTTCCTGCAGTGACAGGTTCCCCGTGATAACAGGGGAAGTACGCGTGCCTTCCAGTTCGAGAGAGACATCAGCCTTCCCTTGCAACTCGCTTAAATAGGGAAAAAACGGATCTAACCAGCTAAGGCCGGCAAAATGCGCAACCAAATCACCGCGCACTGGAGCCTGAAGGTCGAACAAAGGCAGATCCATATTAGCTGCCAGGGA
>JBFHKI010000057.1:0-9692 GCA_041595415.1 Pseudomonadales bacterium
TCTCACTAACTGAGCCACCCCAAAACTGATAACCAGGGCCATTGAAATACATGACTCAAACCTTCAAGGCTGACCAAAAGAATCGCAACTGGTGAAAACACCCGCAGAATTATCCGCCAAAGTTTAAAAATAAAATCACTATCTATATCCAGCTCTTTGCGAACAACCTCCTGATTCATCACCCAGCCAACAAAGATAGCCATAAGCATGCCGCCCAGAGGCAGCAGAATATTAGCCGTAAGAAAATCAGAGAACTCAAAGAAATTCAGCCCCAGGAATCGAATATCCTCCCAGGCACCAAACGAAAAAACCGTTCCCAGTCCCAAGGTCCAACAAAACAAGCCTAAAAGAATTCCACTCTGCAGCCGTGTCGCTTTTCCTGTTTCAACTAACCAGCTCACCGCTGGTTCCACCAGGGAAATTGATGAACTCCAGGCAGCCACAGAAACCAGTGCAAAAAAGATCAGTCCAAACAGAAGACCACCGGGCATATTGCCAAAGGCGATAGGCAGACTGACAAACAGCAACCCGGGGCCCTCTCCCGGCACAATAGCTTCGTTGGCAAAAACTATCGGGAAAATCGCCAACCCTGCCAACAAGGCTACCAAAGTATCCAGCCCCGCAATGGTTAAAACAGTTTTACCAATGGGGGCGTGATCCGGCATGTAAGCGCCATAAACCAGAATGGCACCCATACCCAGACTCAGGGTAAAAAAAGCGTGCCCCAATGCCGTGAGAACCGCCGCTCCCGACAAAGAAGAAAAATCTACGGCAAACAGATAACTTAGCGCGGCAGGAAAGTCTCCCATCCGAACGCTAAAAACCAGTAATACAATCAACAACACCATAAGCAATGGCATAAGAACCCGAACCGCTCGGCCCAATCCTTTGGTGACACCAGCTACCACCACAAAGATGGTCAGGAACATAAATAGGCTATGGTAGAAAATCAGGGTGCCGGGGGATGACAACATTGCCCCGAAAAGATCACTCGCTCCCTGTCCACCAATACCCTGAATATTACCGGCAAACATTTGCCCAAAATAATACAGAGCCCAACCGGCAATAACGCTGTAGTAAGAGAGAATGATCAGGCCAGCAATAACACCCATCCAGCCCAAGCCATGCCAGATGCGTGGCGCCTTCATTTCATCCACAAGTTTGTACATGCAGTGGATAGGGCTTGAACGCCCCCAACGGCCCATCAGCACTTCGGCAATCATCACCGGAATACCAATGGTCAAGATGCAGAGCAGATATACCAGAACGAAGGCGCCACCCCCATTCTCACCGGCGATGTAGGGGAATTTCCAAATGTTTCCCAAACCGACGGCAGAACCAGTTGCGGCCATGATAAAAGTCCACCGACTACTCCAGGTTTCGTGAACCCTGCCCGCATTGTCCGACATCTAAGCCCGCCTTAGCTAATTGATAACCAGCCTATTCTATAGAGAGTGGCAAAAGCCTGTCCATGCGACGGGAAGCCTTTAATCAAAAGGGTGCCGCAAGCAGATAGTCTCAACCCGATCCGGGCCGGTGGAAACAATATCGATCGGAGCCTCACAGAGCTCGGCCAAACGGGTCACATAATTACGCGCGGCCTCAGGCAAAGCATCCCAACTTTGAATACCTCTCGTGGACTCTGTCCAACCGGGCATTTCCTCGTAAATGGGGGTCAGCTCGGCAATATCTTCCCAATCGGTGGGAACTATATTGCAAATTTCGCCCTCCGGTTTGCGATAACCGGTACAAATCTTCACGACTGGCAAGCCATCCAAAACATCCAGCTTGGTCAAACAGAGTCCCGAAATCGAATTGATACGAACCGCCTGACGCAAGGCAACAGCATCAAACCAACCTGTACGTCGAGCACGGCCTGTTGTGGTGCCAACCTCATGACCTTTTTCCGCCAGGTATTGGCCTACGTCATCAAACAGCTCTGTAGGAAATGGCCCAGCACCCACTCGGGTGGTATAAGCTTTGGTAATGCCCAAAACATAATCGAGGTTAAGAGGTCCGATGCCCGAACCTGTAGCGGCTCCACCAGCAGTTGTGTTGGACGAGGTTACGAAAGGATAGGTGCCGTGATCTATATCGAGCAGAGTACCCTGTGCTCCCTCAAACAAAATATTTTCACCCGCCTTTTTCGCCAAGTACAGCTCTTCGGGAATATCTGCAACCAGAGGCAACAACCATTTTGCCCACTGCATGGCTTTATCCAGAGTGTCTTCATAAGAAACGGCATCCACCCCGTATAGCTGCGTCAATGCGAAATTATGGTAATCCAACACCTCTCGCAAACGTGCGGCAAACCGCTCAGGTTTGGCCAGGTCAGCAACACGCAACCCCCGACGAGCGACTTTGTCTTCATAAGCCGGACCGATACCGCGGCCAGTGGTACCGATTTTTGCATCGCCACGAGCCTGCTCGCGTGCTACATCAAGTGCCTGATGGTAAGGCAATATCAAGGGGCAGGCCGGACTGATCCGCAGGTTGTCCCGCACGGCAACACCCTGCTCTTCGAGCATGGTTATCTCATTCAATAAAGCGTCTGGAGCCAGCACGACACCATTGCCGATAAGGCAACGAACGCCACCGCGTAAAATACCTGAAGGGATCAGGTGCAAAGCGGTTTTTTTACCGTCAATTACCAGAGTGTGACCGGCATTATGACCGCCTTGAAAACGCACAACCCGAGCTACTTTATCTGTCAACAAATCGACAATCTTGCCCTTGCCCTCATCGCCCCACTGGGTTCCGAGAATGACAACTATCTTTCCCATGTTTATTCCGTATTAATTAATACAATTAATGTGACTAGAACGCCTTGGCACCAGCTTGTAACAAGGCTTTGAGATCAGTACTAAACCCGGTAGCTGGCCGCGCGCGACCAAAAGCAGCTCCGACCTGATCGTATCGACCACCATTGGCAATAGAAGAACCGTAGCCCGGTGCGTAGGCAGCAAAAACCAGTCCAGAATGATAATTCGATCCCCGAACTTCAGAGAGATCAAAAAACAACTGAACCCCTGGATGCGCCTGCCCCACTTTACCTGCAAGGACCTGCAATTGATCCACTATGCCGATAACTTCAGCAGACTCGCCAAACATCTCCCGAGCGCTGTCCAGAACCTTCAGGTCGCCGGCCATATTGGGTAACTCTGTTACCAGATGTTTCAGGTTTGCGCTGACATTTGCAGCCTGCACCCAAGCATTGATCTCGGGAATCCGCTTGCCCTGGATTAACTCAAATAATTCCTGCGTATCTTCACCCTGCTCAGAGAGCTTGGCTGACAACCATGAAAAGATACCCACATGACCGAGGTCCAGAGTAAGGTTTTCTATTCCCGAAAGTTTTAAACTTTCCAGCATCAGCAACAGGATTTCTTCATCGGCCTCCGTGCTGGCATCACCAAATATTTCCGCTCCAACCTGTAGGGGAGCTCTGCTTTTTTCCGGCCCCGAGGGCAGGGTTTTCAGCGTTGACCCGGCATAGCACAGCCGGTTTATGCCCTCATTGGCCAAACTGTGGGCATCAATACGGGCCGCCTGGGGTGACATGTCACTTCGCAAACCCAAGGTGCGCCCGCTGATTTGGTCAACCATCTTGAAGGTCAACAAATCCAAGTCGGCACCAACCCCGGTCAAAAGCGAATCAGTAAATTCAACCAGAGGAGGAATAATCAGATCGTAGCCCGCCTGACGATAGCTATCCAGCAATTGCCTGCGCAGGCTTTCAATCTGCCAAGCTTGATCCGGCAGTATTTCTTCTACGCCATCAGGCAGTATCCAGCGATTTTTACTCATAGCAGTCACAACAGGTAAAGGAGAACTACTCCGGTCAACATAATAACCAGACCCGTGGCACGAACCGCCGAGTCACTACTGACAGAGATTGACTTGAGGAGTTCTCTCCACCCTTTGGGGTAAAGAAAAGGCATGATTCCTTCAAGTACAAGCATAAGCGCAAAAGCGCGAAGTAATTCGATTCCAAAGCTACCCACTATATGCCCCTCAGATCACACACAAAAAAGCCGGGAGCTTCCCGGCTTTTTTGGATTTTAGCACAGCCTAACTAAAGGAGCAGCGCTGATTTTAATCCCGGCCTAAAACCGCAATCAGGGAGACGCGCTACTTTTCAAATAGCGGAAAAATTCACTATCAGGCTCGATCAACATAATGTCACCCCCGCCACCGAAGGTATTGCCATAGGCCTGCAAGCTGCGCAAAAAGGCATAAAATTCCGGATCTGCACCATAGGCCTCGGCATAGATAGCCGCCGCCTGAGCATCGCCCTCACCGCGAATTTCTTCAGCTTGTCGATAGGCTTCTGCCTCAATGAGCACTTGTTGCCGATCGGCGTCAGCACGAATTTTTTCAGCTTCTTCCAAACCTTCAGAGCGAGCTTGTCGGGCTATTTTTTCCCGATCGGAGCGCATTCGGTTGTAGATGGCCTCGCTAATTTCATCGGGCAAATCAATACGTTGCACACGAACATCCAACACCTCAACACCCAGAACTTCACTCATAGACTGGTTGAGCTCCAGGGTGAGCTGATCCATTAATTGATCGC
This sequence comes from Pseudomonadales bacterium, assembly GCA_041595415.1. Taxonomy (GTDB): domain Bacteria; phylum Pseudomonadota; class Gammaproteobacteria; order Pseudomonadales; family GM7GCV1; genus JABJGI01. Next base: position 4,574 of record JBFHKI010000057.1, read on the forward strand.
GCTCTCCCGATACCACCTCTTGCAAGGTGCGTATTGAAAACTCATTACGCAAACCGTCATTAATACGAGCGGCAAGACGCTGCCGTGCAACGGCTTCATCACCACCGGTAACCCGGTAATAGTTACCCACATTGGACACTCTGTATTTGGCATAGGAGTCAACGATAAGTTGTTCCTGCCCGGAGGTAAAAAAGCGCTGAGGGGCTGAATCCACAGTTAACACCCGACTATCAAAACGTCGTACTTCGTCAACAAGGGGAATTTTTAAATGCAGGCCTGGCTGTAGATCTTCCTGGACTATTTCACCAAACCGGAGCAAAACCGCCCTCTCCATCTCCGTTATACGGAAGAGAGTCGCCGAGCCTATCAAAATCACGACAATGGCAACCACTATAAAACCCATGCTTTTTCCGTTCATCGCAGAGTCCTCGTTGTGGTGGTAGCGCTGGCTGGTGCCGCGCTATTAATTTGGTTTTGCAGATTTTCAATCAAGCGTTGCAACTCCTCTTCACGAGCCGAAGTGACGCCACTGCCAGAACTTCCCAGCTTGTCCAGTGGCAGATACATCATATTGTTACCACCCTCGACATCGACCATCACCTTTGAAGTATTGGTAAAGACCTCTTCAATAGCATCTATATAAAGGCGTTCTCGAGTAACCGCAGGTGCACGTTGATACTCGGTAAGCAATTGTGAAAAGCGGGACGCATCACCCTGAGCTCTGGCAATCAGTTCTCCACGATATGCCTGCGCCGCTTCAATAGCACGCTGCGCGCGACCACGAGCCTGTGGCAGTATCTGATTCCCGTAGGCTTGAGCCTGGTTAATCGTTCTCTCTTTATCGGCGTTCGCCGCAATAACATCATCAAATGCCGGTTTTACCGCTTCAGGAGGCTCGGCTTTCTGCAAAGTTACATCGATGATATTAATGCCCGCACCATAGGAATCCAGATAGGTCTGCAAGCGCTCCTCTACTTCTACACGCAACAGCTCTCGGCCGGCGGAAATCACATTGTCCAGATTACTGCTGCCGACAACATGTCGTATTGCACTGTCTGTGGCCTGTTCCAAAGCACCGACAGGATCGCGGACATTCAAGACATAATTTCTTACATCTTTGATGTTGTATTGCACGGTCAGGGGAACAACCACAATATTTTCATCGCCTGTCAACATAAGGCTATTTACTACAGAGGGTTCGTACTGCCGTTCAGCAGTTACATTTACCCGATATACCGTATCGATCAGAAAAGGCTGAAAATTAAACCCCGGCTGAATAATTGTCTGGTATTCACCAAAGCGCAGCACAACCCCACGCTCCTGTTCATCAAGGATATAAACACTTTTAAATATCCAAAGCCCAAGCAATACCAGCAAACCGAGATATATGGGCAGATTGGAACCACCCTTGGAAGCGGGATTCCCCGGCTTTCCTGGCTTACCGCCAAACATCGTCTGTAACTTGTCTTTCAGTTTTTTAAAAGCTTCATCTAAATCCGGGGGAGTTGAGTTGTTATTGCCCCCCCAGGGATCACGACCACCTGGATCATTCCAAGCCATGTACATTTCTCCAATCTATAGCGCTGTGCGCTGTTGTTGGTGTGACAGATCAAGCTGCCATACACCGGAAATTTCACTACTGTATTGGGGCCAACAGCTCTTCAGTCAAGCCCTCTGCACCGAGAATTCTTTGCCAATCGGGTCTGTTAATAGATATCAACAGCTCACAGCTGCCATCTTCAGCATACTTTTCTTCCTGAATTGCACTCTGTGCATGTAACCGTGATATCAAACGACTCTGGTTAGCCGGGAGACGATACCACGCTCGTATCCTGTCTGTACCCAATGATTTAGCAATGGCAACCTTTAAGAAATCTATCCCTTCACCCGTTTTGGCCGACAGCCACACACTTTGCTTCGACTGCCCTTCTGCATAATCGTGGCCAGGCTCTCTGTCCTGCAGGGCGTCGATTTTATTAAAAACCCGGATACTCGGTATTTGATCGGCTTTAATTTCTTTTAGCACCTGTTCAACTTCATCTGCCTGTGCCCGCCAGTCTTCGGCACTGAGATCAATAACTTCCAACAACAAATCGGCTTGTGCAGCCTCCTCAAGTGTTGCCCGGAAGGCCTCGACCAGTTGGTGAGGCAATTGACTGATAAAACCCACCGTATCCGCCAAAATAAATGGACCGTACTCTTCAATTTCAACGCGACGCATGGTCGGATCCAAGGTAGCGAAAAGCTGGTCTTTGGCAAATACATCTGCCTGGGTCAACTGATTAAACAAGGTCGACTTTCCCGCATTGGTATAACCTACTAGCGACACTACAGGCAGCTCAGCCCTGCGCCGTGCCCGGCGACCTTGCTCGCGCTGACTGCGCACTTTATCCAGACGTTTTTTAATTGATTTGATACGCTCTCGCAGCAGGCGACGGTCTGTTTCCAGCTGGGTTTCACCCGGCCCACGCAAACCGATACCCCCTTTCTGCCGCTCCAAATGCGTCCATCCGCGAATCAGGCGTGTCGAAAGATGCTCCAATTGAGCCAACTCGACTTGTAATTTACCTTCATGCGTTCGAGCACGCTGCGCAAAAATATCGAGGATCAAGCCGGTACGACTAAGCACCCGACATTGAAGCTCTTTTTCGATATTCCGCTCCTGACTCGGAGAGAGGTCGTGATCAAATATCACCAGCTCCGCATCCAAGGCCTTCGCCTGCCGGGCAATTTCTTCCAGCTTGCCCGTACCGACAAAAAATTTGGCCTGGGGGCGATCGCGGGCACCGTCTACATACCCGACCGGGTCTGCACCCGCAGCCAAAACCAGCTCGGTAAATTCATCGGAGTCGACCTGTCTTTGTTCGGAGCGAACAGAAATTTGCACCAACAAAGCACGTTCACCCGAATCCGGGCGATCAAAAAACAATCAGAAAACCTGTAATTTGTGAATTATTGGTTGTGCCCGTCAAAATCCATGTCATCGGCCATATCTCCTGTAGCGGAAACCATAGGCATCTTAACAGCGCGGGCCGGTACAATAGTAGAAATAGCGTGCTTATAGACCATCTGGCTAACAGTATTTTTTAACAGCACGACAAACTGATCGAAGGATTCAACCTGTCCCTGCAATTTAATGCCATTCACGAGGTAAATAGCGACAGGGATACGTTCTTTCCTCAGGGCATTCAGGAAAGGGTCTTGTAAGCTATGCCCTTTTGACATGGTTATTCTCCGTAGAAATCAAAACAATAATGCGGCGCACAATACGCCGCCAAGCACCTTAGCATAATCAGGAATTAAGACAATTCAAAGCAACCTCTGTTAATTCTATCCTAGAGGTCATACTTGGCTTGGAACCCAAAATTGGCAAAAGATTCAAATCTTGCCATTTTCGCATCCAGGTCAGCTGCCTTTTCGCCAATTGTCGTGTTGCAGCCTGTCCTCGTAACAGAAGCTCTTGTCGATCAAATTCGCCATCAAGATATTGCCAGGCCTGTCGATAACCGACACAGCGCATCGAGGCATGTTCCAGACTCAGGTTATAGTCCCGGCGCAATTTCTCAACCTCTTCAATAAACCCCGACTGCAACATCAGCTCGAACCGCTGATTAATTCGTTCGTGTAAAAGAGATCGATCCAAGGGCTGTAACCCTATCTGGCAAATTTCATAATCTCTGCCCAGCGGGTGGTAACCTCGGCTGGAAGGCTTTTCCAGCAACTCGGTCATGGTCAAACCGCTGGACCTGCAAACCTCCAGAGCCCGACTAATACGTTGCGAATGGTTTGGATCTATGCGGGCGGCAGCCAAGGGGTCGAGCGCAGCAAGTTGGGCATGTAAGGCGGGCCAACCCAGTCGCTCTGCTTCCGCTTCAATTTTTTTCCGCTCGGCCAGATCGGCTTCGGGAATATCCGACAAACCTTCAATTAGAGCTTTGAAGTACAACATGGTACCACCTACCAGAATGGGTAGCTTGTGATTGGCTACGGCCTTTTCGATAGATTGCTTGGCGTCATCGATAAATCGGGCGACAGAATAGTTTTCATCCGGCTCAAGTATATCCACCAAATCGTGCGGATAACTCAGCAACTCATCTGCACTTGGCTTGGCCGTGCCTATATTCATATGCCGGTAAATCAGGGCTGAGTCCACGCTGATCAGTTGCGCGTCCAGCCGATCGGCTATCGACATAGCCAAATCGGTTTTACCCGAGGCCGTTGGCCCGAGAATAAAAAGGCATTTTGGCTTGCTCACTAACCAACTCCAGGCGTCACTAGCGCCCTCGTAAAAAAAGCCGGTCGAGCTCTTCCAGACTCAACTGCCGCCAAGTCGGACGCCCGTGGTTACATTGACCACTGCGCTCGGTAATCTCCATATCCCGAAGCAAGGCATTCATCTCTGGAATACTGAGCTTCCGGTTGGCACGCACAGAGCCATGACAAGCCATGGTAGACAAGACTTCGTTTATTTCTTCGCGAATACGATCTGAAGACCCCATAGCCAAAAGGTCGGATAATACATCGCGCACCAAGGCTTCTACCTGCGGCTGTTTGAGAATAACTGGCACTTGGCGGATCAGCAGCGATTCCGGGCCAGCCCGATCCAGATATATTCCCAGCTGGGAAAATATATCGATATATTGTTCCGCCGTATCCGCTTCGCGCTCACTCACCGCCAAAGATTCGGGCACCAATAGTGGCTGCGCGGCCAGGCCCTGCCCCTGCCAAGCCTGCTTCATTTTTTCGTAGACCACGCGTTCATGGGCGGCGTGCATGTCCACCAGAATCAGCCCTTCCGCATTCTCTGCCAAGATATATATGCCTTTGAGTTGCGCCAGGGCAAAGCCCAGGGGTGGTACCTGAACTTGCTCCGAAAAACCTGACTCAAGCGCTTCCATCCCTTGCATCTCGGTACCGGGCCTGAACAAGGTTTGACTGCTCTCCCGAACCGCATCAGAAAAGGGCATGACATTTTCCGTCTCTCGCCGGGTATAGGATAACGGCAGATTATTTTGCTGCTGTTCGCTTTCGGGCTGAGGAGTTCGCAATTCCTGCATCAATGCCGGAGCGGCCACCTTACCTGCACTGGTCTGGGCAATAAGGTGATGCAGAGAGCCAA
>JBFHKI010000058.1:0-9422 GCA_041595415.1 Pseudomonadales bacterium
ATCCATAGATGCCTATAGTTTTTACATCCATCCCATACACTTCGGAAAGATAGATAGGAATCCAGAAGACAAAGAGCCACCAGATAGGATCGATCGCCGCTGAGGCTATGATCACGCCCCAGCTTTGTTTGCGTGACAGCATCTCGGTTGTAGAAGGGTTATAACCTTCATCGATGTTTCCATCGCTGTCCAAATCCTGATTTTGCTGACCACTGAGAATATATTGCCGCTCTTGCTCAGTAATCCAGGGATGGGATTTTGGTGGCGCTTTTACTAGCACCATCCAGGGGATCAACCACAATAGACCCGTTATGCCTACCAGGATAAAAATCACCTTCCAGCTAAAATAAACAGATAAACAAGCAATGAGGGGGATAGAGATAATGCCGCCTATAGCTGCACCGGAATTAAAGATCCCCTGTGCGAGGGCTCTTTCTTTGGTGGGAAACCATTCGGCATTGCCTTTAGTAGCACCAGGCCAGTTACCCGCTTCGGCAACACCCAAAATGCCTCGAAATATGCTGAAGCTGACGATACCCCGTGCAAATGCATGCATCGCAGTCGCGATAGACCAGAGCCCAATTGAAAGAGCGAAGCCCAATCTGGTGCCAATCCAATCAAAAATTTTGCCAAATATCGCTTGACCAAAGGCGTAGGAGAATACAAAAACTACCGAGATAAACGCATAAATTTCCTTGTGCTGATCCGCGGTTTTATCCGGATAGAGATCTGCTGCAATACTGGGCCAAAGTACATTGAGCGACTGCCGGTCGATATAATTGATAATAGTCGCCAGTGCGATCAGAGCTATTACCCACCAACGTAAGCTTTTCACTTGCATAATTATTTTTCTCCAGTGAGAAAGTCTTCGCGAACCGGGCTGAAGACATCAATCAGAACGCCGTCTTTAACGCAAATCGCACCGTGACGGACATGGGGTGGGATGTAATAGGAATCGCCACCCTTCTGACGCTTGATTTGGCCATCGATATTTACATCGAATTCACCGCTGACAATGTAGCTGGCCTGGGAGTGCGGATGCTCATGCACATAACCTTCGGCACCCGCCTCAAACCAGACTTTAACCATCATGATTTCGTGGTTGTAACCCAATATCTGACGCTTGATTCCCTCTTGTAGTGGTTCCACTTCAACCTGGTCACCAAACAAAAACATGTCACTTTCTTTAGTCATTTTTTATAGCTCAAAAAGGTGATAGAAGCCCTGCCATTCAAGGCTTTGACCGCCATAATTAAAGGAGTGGCGGGTATTGGCTGCGCTGATATAGGAAATGGCCAAGCCCCACTCTTTGCCACTTCGTGTTTTGAAATGAATAAAATCCACGTCCTCCGTCTGCTCCAGCTGCAAATCAACTATCTGGCTGGCGCTGTCAAGGGTGTACTCAAGTACAGGATTGTATTCACCGTGTGGTTCGAGCAAGGAGATAAAGGTCTGGTCTGTTGCTCCATTTACGCGCTGTATCAGAATACTTTCCGGTCGCAGATTGAAATTTGGATCGTTGGCGCCAAGTCGTGCAAACAGGAATTCCTGACGCTCACTACCAATGCTGGTATTGGTATAAAAGCGGTTGTCCTTGATCCAGGTAACCTGGGCAATACCGGACACCTCATCGAGGGAACCTCTGGCATTTAACCAGAGGTGTTGATAACCATTGTCTTGCCCTAAGGTTGTTTGCTGATCGGTATTGGCTATCACTTGAAAGTTGGTATCAACAATGTGCCCTTGAAAGTGCACCGGAAGGTCATACTGATGCTCACTGTCACTCTTTACTTTCAAAATATCCAGGAAGAGAGGGAATTGCAGTTCCGGATCTTTAATCATGGCCATAGTGCGAACAAAATCGACATCCGGATACGCACCCTGCATCAGGGCAGACACCAACTCAATCTGTGGTTGAATATCGAACATTAGTGCTTTTGGTGAATACATTTCAGCCAAATCAGCGTTACTATCAAAATGACTGACCTGATCAACCACCAAGGTATTGTGAGCAACCGTCTGCTTGGCCCAGGTTTCATTTTCAGGCAGGTAACCACCACCATTTTTTGATTCAATATTCAGAAATCGAGCTGCACCGTAGTCGCTGATAATCTCGTGACCATTGTCATACAACAGCCAACTGAGTTTATCGAAGTGGCCATGCCCCAAGCCTTGAGAAGTATTTTTCATGACCAATGCCTGATGTCCCGGTTCGCTGGAAGAACGCAAGATAGACAAGGCACCCTGCCGCCCGTCAGAACCGTCTCCAAACTGCATAGAGCGAAAAGGAAAAGGCTTATCCAAATTTAACTCCAGACCACGCGCCAGAGCCAAACCATCGCCAGTTAAAACCAAACTGCCTTGGGATCTGGCCACCGACAGAAGAGCAGGATCTCCGGTTATAGCGTAGGCTATAGAAACCCCATAGAGTAATTCTGTGGTATCCAGCCCTTTGTCTTTTATAGCGTCGTTAAGTGGAAAAAACAGGTTGTTATAACTCAACTGGATAACGCCATAGATCGCCTTGAGTAATACCTCTTCCCGATATTTGAAGATTTCCATCTGAGGGTTATTGTTCTCAATTGCCTGGGCAAAAATCACAAAAGGCATCAGAGCGTAGCGCTGATAATAAGGCCCTTCGTTGTAATAACCATCGGGTGAAAAAAGCAGATCCAGCTGCTTTAGAAAACCGCTGTTGCCCGAACCATCCAGGCCGTACAAAGCCTTGTGTACAAAATCATCTCTGCCGAGTACATAACCTGTCATACCAACAGCAGCGGCTGCCCATGTACCGTGATTGTGTATACGGTCAAAGGTGCCCGGCTGACCATCGGACAGAAAGGTCGCCAGAGGAATAAAAAGGTTTTGCTCGATAATTTCCCTGTCAGCACCATCCAGACTGTCGATAATGGCGTCATAGCCTTGAATGCTATAAAGCAGCCAAACCGCTTCGTTTAAGCTCTGCCAAAACAGTCGCCCCGGAGAAGAAGATCGAATAACCGGATGGCGGCCCAATGTGGGAAAAAGTTCGGCATATTCCAGCAACATATCTCTGGCAAATTCGGCGTATTGCTCATCATTGGTCAACTGATAGAGCAACCCGGCGTCGTGAATGCTTTTGTAATTGCTCTTGTGCTGCTCATGGGTGTATCCACCACCGGGATCCTTCGGCACAGGTACAACAATGGGTTGTTGCATTTGTGCATCGATACGCGCCTTGGTGGCAAGAAAGGTTTGATGGAACAGTGGATAATCATCCAACTTGTCCACCATCTCTTCTACGCCCTGCCGGGTTAACAACAGGTTCGGGTGTTCCTGCGTATCAATGCCTGTGGCGCAACCACTCAGAAATGTCAGGGCCAGGCTGAGAGCTGCAATTTTGACTATCTGCATAATTCTTCCCCCCCTGCTAAAAGTAAGTGTTGTCGAGGATAGTGGCGGTATCCTTGAGATTACTGTTTAGCTCAACCACCACAGGCTGGGCTGTGTTTTCAAAGCGATTACCACTGATACGTGTTCGTGGTTCACCAACCGTATGGGCGACGCTGATGGCAAGGCTGTTGCCAATATGGTTGTCCTGAATATTGCTGACCTGCACCCCATGTAGGTAAATAGATGCAGCAGTTTTGTTGCGCGCATCATGTCCTACATCCGCCATTTCGGAGTTTTGCAGCAGAAAATGTGGGCCGAAGGTACTTTCATCAGTGCCCCCCCGGTAATAGTTGACCAAAGCCTTGCCAATCGAGTGAAAGCTGGAATTGTCGATGGTCACGTATTCCGAGTTATAGATACCAAAGTCATCGGTTTCTTCATCGAGATCAAGGACCGAGCCGGTAATACCTTCGAAATGGGAATTACTGATTTCAATGCGATCCGCAAAGGTACTCTTGGCAACAGTGAGAAAATTGAAAGAGTGATTGACGTCCAGTTCGACTACTCGGCTGTCTTCCACAATCAGCTCATAGTTCACCAACATGGAACTTTTCTGGGTGCGAATAAGGGTGTTACCTGCGCTGTCGGGAGTTTGCGCTCCGGTTATGCTGAGACCTTTGAGAAAGAGACTACCGCCATCGAGAATTTCAAACAAAGCGGTTCGTTCATAAGCTATTCTCACCGCGTCCGGTGATCCAGAGGCCGATCGAACCGTCAGGGGGTGAGATAGTTGAATAATTTTGCTGACAACATAGTCACCATCAGACAATACCAAGATATCACCCGCTTGGGAGGACTGGACAGCATCAAAGATGCTGTCTTCACCAGGATCCACCCTGATTTCTGATCCACCAGAAAACTTTGAGAGTTTTTCAGACTTGGGATACCAGCCGATTCCTGTTGCCTCTTTGCCTATAGGGCGTAACTCCCTAGAGACACCTATTTCTGACAAGGCCGGATTCTTCGGGTAAAGCAAACCGTTTTCAGCACGCTGCATTTGCATTTCCACGCCTATAAAGTTGTGGTGCTCGGCAAAACCACCCAAAGGCTGCTGGGCATTGTTCAGAAATTGAATGCCACTTACATCATCGTAAACAGTAAAGGTTTCCTCAGTGCCCTCGGTATAAAAAAGGTTGTTGCGCATCAGGCTGTCAACCGGCACAGCCGAACGCTCAAGATCACTGCCAGCAGCGAGCTGGACATGATCAGAATTGATCAGGGAATTGTTTTCAATCAGGGCATTTTCCACCTGATGGTAACGATTTATCGGCGAGTTTGGTACGCCATTCATCACTACCAGAGCACCACCAAAACGGTAGCCTGCCAGGGTTTCCATATAATTATTGCGGATAGTTTGATCGCCATTGATCACCCGTATACCACCTGTGTGATCAACCCCATTTCCAAAAAAGACATTATCTTCTACCAGGTTGCCACTGCCGTGGCGCAAGGTCAGGGTGCCTCGTGATTCAAAAAACACATTACCGCGGATGATATTGCCACCAGACTTGTTGGAAATTATCTCCAACTCGCCATCACAGCGATCAAAGTAGTTGTTTTCTATCAGGGTGTAAGAATTGATCAGAGAATACGCGCTGGTACCTATGCGCAAGGTTTCCCCACCGTTGGAACCCAGAATGGGCCGCGGCCCGAAATAATTGTGATCAATACGGTGGTGGTTTTCTTGACTGGCTTCAGTGTTGAGTCTTTCCGCCATGGTCACACCACGGTTGCGTTTACCTTCCAGATGGTTGTGATCAAAACGGTTGTTTTTACCGTACATGGCAACCCAGTAATCGGTTTCCGTTCGCTCGGGATTATTGAAGTTGTCGATAACCACTTCGGTTATTCTGGAATTATTTGCCAGATGTGATGAGTTGCGGCGAAAAGAAATCACAGAGTCTGTTGGGGTGTAGCCTTCTTTAAAAACCAGACCGGAAACCAGAATATGCTCACCTGCAATACGCAAATTCGATCTGCCTGTGATAAAGACCTGACCTTTTGTTTCAACAGTGAGTGTTATAGGCGCATCCGGGCTTCCCTCACCTACAAAAAGTATTTCAAAGTCTTCCCAAACCCCGTTGGCCAGCACGATGGTGTCGCCCGGAGCTAATGCCTGAGTCGCTTGCGCAAACTCAGCTTTATTTTTCACTAATACTCTGTCCTGATCAGAATGTACCTGACAGGAAGCCAGAAAAATCAATAACAGACCTATTGAAAGGCCCTTGGATAGTTTCAGTATCATAAAAATCTCTGCCTGTTTTTTCGCTATAAGCTTCAAAAGTCCTGGAAAAAGACCTTAGCTACAACTCCAGAGTTTGGATCTTGCTGTATTAAAAAGAGCAGCAAGAGCGCCAATTTTTGATACGGATATGGCTTTAACAAATTTGTCAGGCAAAGACAGAGCCATAGTTGAAGAACTATTAGCCCCGGTTTTCAGAAACGGATTAATTCGAAAATTTTGAACAAGCTCACGAACGTGAATATTCATCTTTATTCCCCCTGGTTGATATTTATTATGGTTAAGAATGTATCCAAAGGCAGACCAATTTGTCAAACATTTTTGTATTACCAGTTTGGATAGATTTACAATCCAACGCATACATCAAAACAAAGAAGCCTTATCAGGAATTACACTTTTTATAAACAAAATCAATACTATAGAAAAAAATGGAACTCTGAACCACCTCAAGCCGCAAAGTGGTTATCAAAATCACTATAGATATTGGTAAGACCAAAAACCCGGTCGCGCAATCACATAGCCATTCTGGCGATAAGCTGTGATTCCCGTACAAAAAAAGGGGCGCCATCAGGAAAAATGACACCCCTTTAGATAGCTATACGACTCGGATCACCATTCTAGAACCGATAACTTGCTCCAAAGGTAATCCGACGGTCAGGCAGCCCCTGGAAACAGAGCAAGCCTCCTTCGTTTACACAGGATTGCACAACATCGGACTCAGTCAGATTCACGGCTTCAACCCCAAAGCTCAGCTGATCACTTACCGCATAGTTCAGGCTGGCATTAAGCTGTCCTCTATCTTCAGTAACCACAGGGAAGCCCAAGGTACTGCTAAGGGTTGCACCACCTGCAGTATCTTCTGTACGGAAAGCTTCACGCCACGTATACCGCATTCGTGCAGACAATCCATGCTTCTCATAGAACAGAGTGAAGTTGTAAGCATTCTCGGAGAAGTCGAGAAGCCCCTGTACAGCCTCAACAGACACAAAATTTGCGTCATCATAAATACCGTTTATCGCGTTGAAGATGTCTGTACCCCGCGTTGCAGAAGAGTTAGTAGCTTCACCGCCATCGAACTCCTGATGAGTGAAGTTGGCGATAATTCCGAAGCCTGACGCCCAACCCAGTCGATCTTCAAAACTCGACAGGTCATACTGGAAAGCTAGCTCTATACCTGACTGGGTAGTTTTAGCTGTGTCATTTATCCTTGTCTCAATGGGAACACACAATCCAGTGCCTGGCTGGTCAGATAGCACATTGCGATCTGGAACCGGGTTATAGATACCACCATCTTCACAGGGATCTGTAATATCGCGATACCCATTACCATCTACAGCGGCATCTTCTAACTGAGTCACAAAAAGATTGGTGCGTTCTTTATGGAAGTAACCAATGCTGGCTACTGCCGAAGGTGCAAAATACCATTCGGCAGAGAGATCAAACGACGTAACCTCTTCTGGCTCCAGACCTGGATTCCCGATTTCAACCGCATTGTTCGGACCGGTGGGGAATTCAATAGAGGTAGACAAATCATCAAAATCAGGACGCCTGATATCTTGCCCCCAACCCAGACGAAGGATCAGATCTTCCATAGGGTTGGCGACCAGATTAAAACGTGGCAATAGGTAGTCATAACTACCGGTAGTCACAACCTGCTCTACAACACCATTAGCTACAGTATTTCCAAGGGAATCAATTTCAGTCTCCAGATATCGCAAACCAAAATTACCCCGAAAAATGCCATGCTCAAAATTTGCCTGAGCATAAATGGCCTGTGTCTGCTCTTCGATATCGAAAAAGGCGGTAGTGCTGGCAGAAGGATCGTCCAGAGTTCTTGCACCTGGCTGAGCGGCAAGGGCATCTTGCAATATATCCAGCACCCTACCTGAATTGGAATAAGCCAACTCCGGATTGATCAAAAGAAAATTCCGAAAAGCCAAGTCTCGGCCATCGGCTTCTCCGAAGTTGTCGGGACCGCGCACAAGAAGCTCTTCAAAGAAAGATCCATTCGGGCTGTCAGCCATTGCACTAAGGCTAATACTCGACCCAATGTCATTGAAAGTACTGGAGGTTTTGTTGTAACGATAACCGAAGTCGATAGTCGTAATGCCCGACATATCAAGGTCGTAGGTAAAGTCCACACGGAAAGCATCTTCCGTGTTTTTTGTTTCATCACGACCAACCGTCACCGCATCCAGAACAACATTATTTGGATCAAGCAATTCATCTACTGTAGGGGCATACGGCGAATCAAAATCAATACCGAAAGCCAACGATCCCCCTGACAGATCATAGGCAAAGGGAACGGCATTATCATTACTACTACCATCCAGAGGTGTTAAAGGGTTGGGGTTGATAAAATTCAACGTAGTACTCAGGTTTGGGTTTTCTGTGTCTGAGCTTGAAGTTGATACCTCAACCCGCCCAGACCATCGACCTTCATTCCAGTCCGCACCTAGCCTGAATATCTCACTATCGGTAACACGTGCTCCAGTGTCGCTTGAGAAACGCAAATTTGGATCATCATCGTCAACCGACAGATCGGGCTGAATTGTACCGACCAGTGCAGCCTGGATACTGCCCAGATTAACACCATCCAGCGAACCGAAATTCACCGTTTCAAATTCATCGGGAACGTTGTAATTAAGCAGGCTACTCACACCTGACCCCTGAACTCTCGAGCTTTCCTGGCGACGCTCCTGTTCATTGAGGACTGTATCGAAATACAGTTTTAAATTATCGCTCGGAGCCCATTCAAAAGTAGCGGCAATATTGGTTGTGTCATATTCAAAGTTTTCCAATTCCTGATTCAAAAATTGAATACCGAGAAAGTCGAAACTCTGGGCAGCTGGACGTTGCGTCAACTGATCTTCCAATACCCCATCTCTTATTACATCCGCATTTACATTTTCAACAAGACCACCATCCCGGTCGACGCGAGGACGAAAAGAGGTTGCATCTTGCTTGGTGGAACTTCCACTGATTACAAATCCGAAGTCACCTGAATCCGTAGACCAGTTGTCACCCCAAGTACCTGATATTCTTGGTTGAATACCATCAGTGGACAGACTGCTATCTTCTCCCTGAATACGAACGGCACCCAACATTTCAGTTAACTCAAGAGGGCGAATGGTCCTTAGATTAATCGTGCCACCAACCGAGCCTTCAACAGTTTTTGCCTCGGGCGATTTGGTAACTTCCACAGCTGCAATAATTGCCGCAGAAACGTCCTCGAAATCAATCCCGGTTCGACCTGATCCGGATCCAACAGTCGAAACACCATTGATCTCAGTACGGTTTGCATTTGTACCCCGTATTTGTACGCCAGTACCGATACCGGCATCACGGGTAATTTGAACTCCAGTTACATTTTCCAAGACTTCTGCGAGATTCTGGTCAGGTAATTTACCTATATCTTCAGCGATAATAACCTCAACCAGGTTGTCGGAATTTCGTTTTTGTTCGATAGCACTAGCAAGTGACGAACGAATACCCGTAACAACGACCTCTTCGATCTCTTGCGCTTGTACCTTTAGTGAAAACGATGATGATATGGCTGCCAGAAACAACAAGCCGAGCTCAACTGCTTTGCGCAGGCCAACAGACCTACGCTGAAAGTTTATTTCCATTATTGCTCTCCCCTATCTGTTTTTTATGTGAGCAAGCAGAATGTACTCAAGCCCTTACCGGAATGTCAAACCTATTGGTATTACCAATTTGAATCAAATATCAATCCGACTGATAGAAA
>JBFHKI010000059.1:0-9411 GCA_041595415.1 Pseudomonadales bacterium
CCAGTGCGTAGGCTCTTCCGGCGCCCTTTTTGAACCCATCAGTGCAGGTGAATTCCTGCACCAACGCCTTGCAGAAAACGGCCTTAAATAAACAGCCAGCGGCCTTTACAGGTTAGGCCAGAGAAAGAAAAAACCCGGCAATGGCCGCGCTCATCAGATTGGCCATAAAACCGGCCAAAACCGCGCGCATACCCAACTCGGCCACATCTGAACGCCTTGAGGGTGCGATGGTACCTATGCCGCCCAGCAAGATGGCGATGGAAGAAAAATTGGCAAAACCGCAGAGGGCAAAAGTCACAACCGCCTGCGAATGCGCACTGAGCAACTGTTTCTCTTCAGCAAAGGCTACATAGGCAACAAATTCGTTTAATACCAGCTTCTGCCCGATCAGACTTCCGGCCAGATGAGTCTCAGACCAGGGCACTCCCAGTAAAAAGGCAATCGGGCGAAAACAAAAACCCAGCAACATCTGCAGAGAGAGTGACTCAAAGCCGACAAAGGATCCCACCCAGCCCAGCAAGCCATTCAGAAGCGCAATCAGGCCGACAAAGGCCAACAGCATGGCGCCGATATTCATAGCCAACATCAGGCCGTTACTGGCCCCTGAAGCGGCGGCGTCGATCACATTGACGTGTTTTTCCAATTGCAGCTCAA
This sequence comes from Pseudomonadales bacterium, assembly GCA_041595415.1. GTDB lineage: Bacteria > Pseudomonadota > Gammaproteobacteria > Pseudomonadales > GM7GCV1 > JABJGI01. Next base: position 655 of record JBFHKI010000059.1, read on the forward strand.
AACCCTCGGATTCGTTTCTGATCTCCTCGGTCTCGGGCAACAGCAATTTGGCCATAAGAAAGCCGCCCGGCGCGGCCATAAAACTGGCCGCAAGCAGGTATTTGAGCTCTACACCCAAACCCACATAACCGGCCAGAACCGAACCAGCTACCGTGGCCATACCGCCAACCATGACAGCAAAAAGCTCCGAGCGCGTCATACTGTTCAGGTAGGGTTTAACCACCATGGGCGCTTCGGTCTGGCTGACAAATATATTGGCCGTAGCCGACATGGACTCGGCCCGGCTGGTACCCAACAACCAGCGCAGTGCCCCACCGATAACCCGGATCACCCAACCCATAATGCCGAGGTAATAAAGCACCGCCACCAGGGAGGAAAAGAAAACCACCACGGGTAAGACATGGAAGGCAAATACAAAACCCAATTCAAAAGAACCGATATTGCCAAAGACAAAATTAATTCCATCCTGGGCATATCCCAATACGTCGGCAACGCCCAGAGAAATAAATTCCAGTGCGGCTTTACCAGCTGGCACATAAAGCGCAATGGCACCCAGTCCAATCTGTAAGGCCAGAGCAACCAATACCGTACGCCAGTTGATATTGGCGCGATGCTTGGACAGCGCCACGGCGATGCTGAACAGGCAAATAATGCCCAAAAAGCTTAACAGGCTAATCACTCGCCATCTCCCCGTAACAGGTGCAGAACCTTGTTTTTGACGATGTCCAGAGCCACCGAATTTTTACCCCCGCCGGTAATGACCATATCGGCGTATTTGGCGCTGGGCTCAATAAACTGAAGATACATGGGCCGTACCGAACTCTCATATTGGTCAGCCACGGATTGAAGGGAGCGCCCACGCTTCTGGGTGTCCCGGGCTATACGCCTGAGCAAGCAGATATCCAGCGGCGTGTTTACAAAAAGTTTTATATCAAACTGATCGCGCAATTTTTCATTGGTGAGCAGCAGAATGCCCTCAACAATAATCACACTGGCCGGCGTTACCCGGCGCACCTGTTCGGATCGTGTGTGCAGGTTGTAATCGTAGACCGGTACATCTACGGCCTTACCCTGACGCAACAGGTTCAGATGCTCGTTCAACAGCTCGTGTTCAATAGCCGAGGGGTGGTCGTAGTTCACCAATACACGATTGTCGGGTGGCAAGTGCGACTGATCGCGGTAATAGGAATCTTCTTCAATAATCGCCAGACGCACATCGGAACACTCATTGTGCACCTGTTCATAAATCGTCTGAGCAAAAAGACTTTTGCCAGAGGCTGAGGGGCCGGCAATTGCAATAATACTTACGGACACTGGAACTCCAGAAGTTATAAGCAGCTTCGGCGACGCCGCTGCCCAAAAGATATCGAGGTTTTGTGATGATAGGAAGCAAAAGCACCCTATTTCGCCCATCACCATTCTAATTTAGTGGCACCCACTTCTGCTCCACCTTTCCGGATCAGATTCATGCAAGAAATTTACCAACTTCAGGCTTCTGCAAACCAGGGTAAAAATTGACTGGAGCCAATGAAAAAAAACCGGCCCCTGGGGGCCGGTTTAATACTGGAGATATTCGAGATTAAAACTTGAACTCGACACCCAATGTGGCTTCCCACACAGAGACCGTATCCAGAAGATCGTTTACGTCGCGATCATAAAAAGTCTCAAAGATGTATTGACCTGTAGTGCTGTCAACACCACCGGAAACCACCTGCTGAGGGTAGAACTGGTTGTCGTATTGAGCACCCCAGTCACTGTTAATGAAATTCAAAACATTATTCATTTTGAAAAACAAATTACCCTTGGCGTCGCCCCAGAAACCGGGGATTTCCTGATCGATACGCAGATCCATACGCGTGCTGTAGCTGGCATGGGTTTCGTTGCGGCGAGTGAACTGCCCGGGGGTCAGGTCATTCTCTGCAACCCAGTCAAAGAAACCGGCAGTATCGAAGCCCGGATCGAAGATCACGTTTGGATCACTTGCATCGGTAGGCACGTAGAGCAGATGACGACCGTAATATCCGTCACCCTCGAGGTCTGAACCCTGCATTACGTAACTTTGTGGCTGACCGGATTTACGCACAATGGTAGTGGTGAAGCGGCTTTCATATCCTTCAAAGAATTCTTTGCCGTAGGTAGCACGGAAAGTCAGGCGATGAGGCGTCTCGTAGTTCGAGGTGCCGGCAACCAGATTATTAACATCCAGAGTCGCGGTACTTTCGAAGTTGGAACCCGCGGTAGAAGAAGTCATTGGGCTGATATCTTCTGCTTCGGTATAGGCATAACCCAAAGTGATATCCAATCCGTAGTCAAAGCTTTTTCTGAAAACCGTCGAGAAGGTAAAGGAATAAGCTTCATCTTCCGCATTGGTCAACATGTAGTTATCCGTACCTGTGTAACCCGTGGTTTTGTAGTCATAGATTGGCTGATCCAGAATGGTATAACCCACCACTTCCTGAGACAGGTCCACATAGTAGGCTGAGTCCTTTGCAACGGAGTAAAGGAAATCAACATCTACGCTGGCATCTGCATCAAAGTAATAGGTACCGCCCAAGGCATACTTCCACTCGGAAGGTTGTTCGTAGTCCGGGTCAATCAAAACAATGTATCCGGTAGAACCGAGACCAAGCGAAGGATCGACCGCCGCAACGTTGTCATAAAGCGATTGTGGAACGTCATATCCGGCGCGACCGGAACCGATCAGATCAATATCGCTGAAAAGGGATTCACCACTGTAGTAACCCGTGGTCTGTACATTGGAAATACCGTCGTTGCTCCAGGCGTTTGACAACCACACATTGGGGTTACCGCCAGAGAACAGGCCTGCACCACCACGAAGGGTCAACTGATCGTTCACATTCCAGGTGAAACCCAGACGCGGCATCAGCAAATCCAGACCATCGATATTGGTATCGTTGGTAACACCGTTTTCATCAAAGAAGTTCTGGTTGTAAACCGGGCTGTCACTACTGGTAAAGAAGTCATAACGCAAACCAGCGGTAATAGTCAGGTCGTAGTCGTACATGTAGTACTCATCCTGAACAAAGAAGGTGTTCAAACGGTTGGAAAACTGGGCCGCAGCGTCGTCGGCATCGTTTGATCCACCACCACTGCCGTAGTAGTACCGGCTGAGGGTACCTGCTTCAAAGTCGTCGATACTGTCAAAGCGGATTTCACCACCCTGAGAATGCTGAACAAACTGATTGAAAATAGTCAGTTCTTCAGTCTGGAAACCGGCGCTGATCACGTGATCACCCGTCAGATACTGGGCAGAAATCTTGATCAGATCGGACTCGGTGTTCAGAGCATTGGCTTGGCGTGAATCATCCGCACCGAGGTAAACGGTGTTATAGCCAGGTAATGTGATCTGAATTTCGGCAAAATCTTTCGGGCCAACGGTGATTTGGCTGTCATCCATAGTTGAACTGTTAATGAAGAGCTCGGTAGAGAACTGATCCGTCCACTGTGAATTGACAAAAAGCGAAGTGCTCGAAGTTTCCGAACCCTTTTGATAGAAGTGGTTAGCGAACTCAAATTCATCATCGTCGCTATCGGAAGCACGATCTTCCACGCCTTCGTAGCTGTTGTAGATAATGGACGCGGAATGGTCATCGTTAATTTGCCAGTCCAGTTTGAGCATCAGCTTTTCCTGGGTTTGAGCGCCATTGGTGGGTTGCTCGCCCGGATCGTAATCGTACTGATCTATGGCAATTTGACGAATGCGTTCATAGTCGGATTCGCTCAGCCAATCTCTCTCTTCGCCGTTACCTGAACCATCATAACCCTGGGCAATAAACTCGGGCTCTTCAGATTCTTCATAAGCCACGTAGAAGAACAACTTGTCTTCAACAATAGGTCCACCCAAAGTGAAACCCTTGCGGCGTTCATCGTAGGCTTGGCTGGTAACCGGTGTGCCGTCAATTTCATCACCACGCAGATCGTCGCTGGTCCACTCGTAGAAGACATTACCTGTCCATTCGTTGGAGCCGGAACGTGTTACCGCATTGATGTTACAGGCCGAAAATCCGCCATAGCTTGAATCAAAGGGGGCAAGTTCAACCGCCACCTGACTAACAGCGTCATAGGGGAAAGGCATGCCGGTAGCCGTTGCGTAGCCATTGCTGTTCAGGCCGAAACGGTCATCCTGGCTAACACCGTCCAGAGTGACACTGTTAAAGCGCGGGTGTTTACCTACGCAGTTCAGTGAGGCACCACCATCGGGCTCGTCAATATTCAAACGTGGGTCGATAAAGTAGACGTCCTTGATGTCGCGATTCAGAGACACCGCGGTATCTATATCAAAGGACGAAAAGGTCGCCGCCGGGCCAGAAGCTACGTCAATGATTTCAGCAGATTGTCCGAGAACGATAATTTCTTCAACGCTCATCGCTGTTGTCATTTCAATAGTCAGACTGTAGATATCACCCAGTTCAACAGAATCAACGGTTACGGATTTAATGGCGTTTACAGTCACCACATAAGGTCCACCAACTTCCAGATTGCTGGCAAAGAAAGTACCGGCGTTATTGGATGTCAGAGTTTTTGCACTTCCTGTGCGTGTATCCGTGACCATGACACTTGCGCCACTGACAGGCAGTCCTTGCTCGTCAATTATTTTTCCGCGAATAGCGGATGTCGTGCTTTGGGCCATCAGTCCGGCACTAAATACCAAGCTGATGACCGCAACTGCTATTGCAGTTAGTAGATTAGTTTTCATTATTCCTCCGAAGGAAAAGTAGTACGGTCCCCCCCTCGGATTCTATTGTCGGAGCACTACATCAAAGTTAAGGAATTAATGCAATCCTGTGAAAAGATATATTTCGAAAAAAAGGAATATTCAATAATTTTAATCACTTACGCTCCAACTTGGTGCGGTCGCGCAAAAAATTAAAGTGTCATTTTAGGGCGTTGCACTAAAGTGCAGCATCCTTTTTGGAACCCATCAATTTAAAGGTAATTACGCTATTCAGAATGTAATAAATTCGTTTTACTCTAGTGTGAATCAGCAGAGGTTTGTTATGGCAAAGAGATATCGATGTATAGTTTTGATTCTTGCAGTTACTTTGATTTCATCAAAGGCCATGTCCCAGATTCGCATCGCCACTTTTAATGTCAGTATGGACGCCAGCAACTATCTGGCCGTCTCGGGGGAACTGGACCCAAATATTCTGCAAAAGCTGCTCGCCGAGGGCGACTATCCACAAATTCGCAATGTCGCCGAGATTATCCAGCGTGTTCGGCCCGACATCCTTTTGTTGAATGAATTTGACTATATCGCCGACCCCAGACAGGGCGCAGAGGCCTTTATCCGGAACTACCTGAACATTGGCCAAGGTGGCGCCGAAGCCATTGATTACCCCTATTATTTTGTCGCGCCCAGCAACACCGGAATAGCCAGCCCATTCGATCTCGACAGGGATGGCAAGGCAACAGGTACTGCTGGTGATGCCTGGGGGTTTGGCAACTACCCCGGCCAATACGGCATGCTGGTTCTCTCCAAATGGCCGATAGAGCGCGACTCGGTTCGTACTTTCCAGAACTTTCTCTGGAAAGATATGCCCGGCGCCAAAAGGCCGTTAGATCCGGCCACCGGAGAATCCTGGTACTCACAGCAAGCATGGCAAGCCTTGCCGCTCTCCTCCAAGTCGCACTGGGATATTTCCATAGACATCGATGGAAAACTGCTTCACTTTCTGGTCGCGCACCCGACTCCGCCGGTATTCGATGGAGAAGAAGATCGCAATGGTAAACGCAATCACGATGAGATCCGCTTTTGGGCCGACTATATCGAAGCCGACAGTGCGCAATACATATACGATGATTTGGGACAAACAGGAGGACTGAAAAGCGGTAGCCGCTTTGTAATAGCCGGAGACTTGAACGCCTCTGCCTATGAAGGTGATTCCGAAGCAGGTGCCGTAGAACAGCTACTCGACCACAGGCTAACCAATACAGACATCCGCCCACTGCGGCTGGATGCCGATTCATTGAGTGTGGAACAACAGGGTGGCAATATGCCCTACCACACTGCGGCCTGGCGAGCCCAGGTAGACTATGTGCTGCCCTCGCGACTCGGCATCAAGCTGCTCGACGCCCGGGTCTTCTGGCCTGAGCAAGGTTCCGAACTGTTCCGGCTGATCGAATCCCGCGAGGCCTCATCCGATCACCGTATGGTGTGGATCGATATCGAACTTACCGAATAAGCTTGTACAGCTGTCAGGCGTACCTGGGCTGACCGCGATACAGTCCCTTGAACTCCTTGCCATCCTGAAAGCGCTGGTAAGCCTTGCCCTGAAACTTTATCAATTCCCGCTGAGGGGCTGGGGCAGAGACTTCGGTAGTCGATGACACCAGGGTGGCGTGTTCAAGAGTACGTCCTCTGCCGCCCCGGGCATGTAGTGCAACAACAGAACCCTTGGCAGGCTGTGCCGAATATCCCTTGGCAAACTTGTTCAGCGCCTGCACATGGCGGGTGAGTGACTCGCAATCGCACATCTCGGAATAGTAATCCAGCATCTGCAAAAAATCCGGATGCGTCAGACTCAAATGCACCCCCAGCTCCTGCTCAACGGTTTTGATACATTCTTTGGCAACCTTCAACGCGGCGGCACTCAACAACCAACTTTTATCTGACATATTCATCTCCCGGCTACTACCGAATTCAACCAGTGCGCGGCAAAAAACCGCAGCAACATCAATATTGAATGAGCAGAAAACATGCCAACCCCAGGTTTGTGAACCGGGTCTTGTTCGCGATCTCGGGATGGGTTTCAGGTCACATTATGCCAAAGACAACAAGCACCAGAATTGAACAGCAGGCACCAATGCGAGGCTTTATGAGTGCAATAAAGAGCTTATCTCAGGCACCTTACAATTCTGCTCAGAGCCAACGCCGGGCTTCCGCTATCAGGGTTTTTATTCTTTTCTGCAGTGTCCTGTGTCGCTGTACGCAAAGATAGAGCGTCTCACTTACCGGATTGTCCAGCCGGTGTGTTTTGATCTTCTCGGGTTTGTGGAAAGCCTCTACCGCGTGCGCCGGCAAGACGGTAAAACCCAACCCCAGACTAACCGGTTCAAGAATCAAACCGATCTGGTTGGAAAAGCCCTTTCGCGGGAACAGGTTGCTGTGCTGGAACTCGGGATAATTGGCGCCAAGCAACAAGTCGGCGTGATAGCTCCCGTCCGGGTGATCGATAAAACCGAGGGACATCAATTTGTCCCAATCCGGCTCGTCCATGCTGGAGGGTGTAACCAATAAAAGGGACTCTTCCGCTACCGGCGTACAGAGTACTTCAGCCAATCTCGATTTTGACGTCATAAAGCCGATATCAACCCTGGATTCGGCTATGGCATTTTCCACATCGGCATTGGGCGCAAAGCGGTAATCGACAATAAGGGCCGGATGCTCGCTCTGTAAGGCCAATAAATGCGGGTAGAGCTTAAGCCCCACACTGCCCGGAGAGATTATCCGCACAAGACCTTCAAAGGGTGGGTCTTCACCGACCTTCTGCTCCAGGTTCTCCAAACTCTGGAGAATGTCCTTCGCTTCGGCATAGAGCTTTTCGCCACTGGCCGAAAGTGAAAATTGCTTGCCGTGCCGAACAAGTAATCCGGTGCCCAGTTGCTCCTCCAGCTTGCGAATTTGCTGGCTTACTCCCGACTGCGTCATATGGAGTCGCTCGGCCGTGCGGGTGAAATGGCCGACCTCAACCAAAGTACAAAAGGTGCGCAAGAAAGTGGTATTTATCATTACTAAATATGATCACAAAAATAATAATTGATAATTTTACCTGATTATAAGTGCTGGGTAACCTTGCGACTGTTTCACTACAGAAGGATTGGCAATGAGTAAGGTTTACCCAAGAAATTTCTCACATATCGGCATATCCGTTCCAAACCTGGAAGAAGCCGTCAAGTTCTACACAGAGGTCATGGGTTGGTATGTGATTATGCAACCAACCGAGATCGAAGAAGACGACAGCGCTATCGGGGAGATGTGTACCGATGTTTTTGGTCCGGGCTGGGAAAGCTTTCGCATCGCACACCTCTCCACCGGTGATCGAATTGGTGTGGAGATTTTCCAGTTTAAAAACCAGACCAATCCGGAAAACAACTTCGAGTATTGGAGAACCGGGGTTTTCCACTTCTGCGTCCAGGACCCAAATCTTGAAGAACTGGCTGAACGGGTTGTAGCCGCCGGTGGCAAAAAACGCATGGCAAAACCGCGCTACTACTACCCCGGAGAAAAACCCTACCGAATGATTTATATGGAAGACCCCTTCGGAAACATTCTGGAAATATACAGTCACAGTTACGAGCTGATATATAGCGAAGGGGCTTATTAAAGAATTGTCGAGCAATTTTCAGCGGGTTTTCCAAGCCCGAAAGCCCGCTGAATTTATTCCGGCAACCTGTCGAACTCGGGTACGCTCCCGGACTCCGCATCCCAAGTGGCTTTGCTGGATGTAAATATATGCGCCGTTGGCACAATTCGGATTTCGGTGTCCAGACAGCCTGCGGGAACCACCAGCAAACCGGGCTGTAGATTTGGCAAAGCGGAACCACAATGCCGGCAAAAGCTTTTACTGTGCCGAGCGCCCGGCAGAGTAAAAGAAGTGACAGCATCTGCTCCCGACAGCCAGATCAGTTGTGCAGTACGGGAGAACAAATTTGCCGCATGGGCAGAGCCCGTGTCTTTTTGGCAGCGTTGACAATGGCACAGAAAAAAACGGTCAAAGTCGCCCTTTACTTCAAACC
>JBFHKI010000060.1:0-9362 GCA_041595415.1 Pseudomonadales bacterium
GATACCATCTCTAAGTTAATGGTAGGGAGTGGTGAATGTGACTAGTTTTGTTTTTAGAATAAAAGCGTTCTGGGTGCCACTGTGCCTTTGGGTTTTCATTTGCTCGATTAATTCCACTTCTGCCCAGTCATTGCAATCTTCCCCCTCTCCTTCTGCTTTAACATCTCCTGTAACCCCTCCTGCAGATCTGGATCATCAGTCTGGTCAAGACATCGCTGTGGACTCTGTTGAATTGTTACTGGAGCAAATAAGGCAGGTTGAAGCCACTAAAAGCAGCTTCGATCAGGAGCTGGGTGAACTGAGCTTCGATCTGGGCGTGCAGTTGGCCTCGCTGGGGTTGCATGAAGAAGCCTTGGAGGCATTCCAACGCGCTGATCAAATCATGAAGGTTCGCGAAGGTTTGTATTCCGATAACCGTGAAGTCGTTATTCGCAAAATATTTGAACAGCACGTTGCTCTGAATGACTGGGAGTCAGCAGAAGTTGCCATGGACAGCAATGCCTGGCTCAAAGCCAGAAACGTTGACGCCAATACTCTCGCATATGTTGATGTTTTGCAGGAATTGGTTCGCTGGAATCTGGCCAGGGAGCATTACCGTATTGAAGATGAAGATTCGCGGCCTCTACTTAGGGCCTATTCGGATCTTGAAAAAATCTTCAAAATCTACGACTCCTACGGAATGCCACTGGATGACCGGACTCTGGACTTGGCGATGACAGTTAATCATCTGCTGTCTTTGGAGATTACGGTTATGGATGTCACCGTAGACCGCGTCGGTGTTCAAACTCAGGCCATAGATCGCCGCTATTATCGTCAGGCTCAGGCTGCCGTTAGTGCCTGTGAGAGTTTTTACACTGATGATGAAGCGCTCAGAGATAGCTGTATTCAGGCTGCTGAGCGGCATATTCACCAAAGCTTGCCAGAAACGATCTATCTCGACTATTCATCCGAAACCGGATTTGATCAGGAGGTTGCATTCTACTCCCGTAGCTATTTTCGCGGTAAGGATCTCCTTCTCGATCAGATCGAGTTACTGCAGGAGATAGACGACGACCCTCGCACTCTGGATGCTTTGCTGAAACTGGGTGATTGGTATCTTTTGTTTGGCTATCAAAGCAGTGCCGAAGAGGTTTACGTCGCCGCCTGGAATTTCGCCAAAGAGATTGGAATGGAAGATTCCATTTACATGCAGGAACCAATAGCTATCTCCAGTGCCGCTGTAGTGGAAACCCTTCCCAAGCTGGTGGTCGGAAAACATGAGGGTGAGGCCGAACTGGCGGTTACTATTACCAAAAACGGTGAAATTGAAAAAATCGAGTATCTCGATACCGATATCGCTGATGAAAGAGTTATTGCCGATTTATCAGCGAGTTTGGCCAGTTCCAGATACCGCCCCATATTGCGCGAAGGTGTGCCAATTGCTGCGGTGGCTTATACGCTCAGCAAACAGGTCACTTACTAAGGGGCGAGGCTGAGAAGTACCCTTATGCCAAATCTGTTGGATCAAAAAAAAACTCTCCATTTACTGGCTGGATTAACTGTCTGGCTTTTCGCCTGTTGGGCTTTTTCTCAGGAAACAGGAGGCTGGGCAGCTGAACCCGGAATAACCGAGACGGTATTTTTATTACATGAGGAATTGGATGATGCGGAAGCCAATGGAACCAGCTTTGATCCGCGTCTTGGTGAGCTCAGTTTTGATTTGGGTGCAGAGTTTGCCGCACTTGGTTTACACGAAGAAGCGTTGGAGGCTTTTCAGCGGGCTGACCAGAATATGAAAGTCCGCGAGGGGCTCTATTCGGAAAACCGGGAGATTCCAATCCGCAAAATCTACGAGCAACAGCTCAAGTTAAATAACAGGGCTGAAGCCGAGCAGGCATTGAATACGATCGCCTGGATCAAGGCGCGAAATTACGATGCCAACTCTCTTGCCTATGTACCAGTGTTGCAAGAACTAACCCTGTGGAATCTGGCTGAGGATGCTCAGGAGCGGGATGATGATCGCGGTCTTTATCTGTTGAGTGCACATTCGAATCTGGAAAAGATTTATCGTATCTACCAAAAAAATCAGCAAAGTTACGACTCGAAAACTCTGGATTTGCTGACAGCTATCAATTATCGCCTCGCCCTACATGGTGTGATGAATGAAAATTTCAGCAGATTAAGGGAGCAACAGGTTTGGCGTCAGGTGGAAATTGCAGCTCAAGCCTGCCAGAGGCAATTTCGGCAAGTGGATTCTGCCGAGCGCTGTATGGACGGAGCGTCCTATTGGGTTGCATTTAACACACCCGAAGCGAATTCGGGGGTATCCGAGCATCAGACTTTAGGGAATACCCAGCAACTTTCGGCCTTGCAGGAGTTTTATTCCAGCCAAAGCTGGCAGGTGACTGAAATTGACAACAGTATTGAATTGAACAACAACCCCGATTTGATATTTTTCACGCACAGTTACTATCGAGGTAAAGAGCTGTTGCTGGATCAATTGGATGCACTTACGGAGAGTGATGATAAAGATGCAGCTTTGCAAACCTTGTTGGCTTTAGGGAACTGGTACCTGCTTTTTGGGTACATGCAGAGCGCATCAGAGGTTTACGCCAGTGCCTGGAGCTTTGCAACTCACTGGCAGTTGCAGGCTCTGGTTGATATGAAGATGCCGTCACCCATATCTACCACCGCTCTGGAAACAAGCTATCCCAAGTTGCAAACAGGTAATCGCCAAGGTTATCTGAAGGCTTCACTACTGATCGCACCCACAGGTGAAGTGGGTCGGGTAGACATCGTGCAAACGGATATCGAGAATGAAAGGGTTCTTGCCGAATTACTGGCAGACCTCTCTATGTCGCGGTATCGTCCAGCTCTTGATCAGGGGGTTCCTGTGGCTGGTATGGGTTATGTTATCGAACGTGAGGTTCTGTATTAATACGTCTATGAAAAGCTTGTTTTATGCCAGTCTTTTCTTCAGCCTGATCTCTTTGGCTGCCTGCGTGCCTGCACCAGCGACCATTCCAAGCCCCGCGTCCATACCCTCGCCGGTGCAAGTGCCCAGTAGTGGTATGCCCTCGATGCCAGGGGATTCTTCGGATGACAGTAGTTCTTCGAGTGGCTCAGGAGACTCTGGGTCTTCCTCCCCTTCAACCAGTGATGGAGGCCCTCCTCTGCCAGATACTCAAGGTGATTCGGCAAATACTGGTGATGTTCAGGGCTCCGAGGGTGGTGACACTGAAGGAGAAGTCGGTGCCAGTGGCGCGGATGAAGAATCCATAGATGTGTCTTTGGAGGATAGTGATACTAACTCCGAAGCAGAGCCCAGTTTCGAGGAGCCCAGTTTTGAAGAAGCCTCCCAAGCCGAACCCTCAGCAGGAGGTTTGTCATCCGCCACCCTGGAAGAACTGGAACAGGTTCTTGAGCAGGAACTGGGAACTTTCGATTCAACCGTTCAGCGTGAGCAGCGTAACGCTGAAACACGTTCCAGCCGTCCTGCCAGTTCGGGAGGTACACCGAGTATCGTCTTCGAAGATTATCCCGAGCAAGATGGCTCTGGGGCTTCTGGTGGCGGTTCGGGTTCAGGCTCAGGGGAAGGGTCTTCCTCTGGAGGCAGTTCCAGTGGAAATGTATCTATCTCGGTGGAAGACGCCCGAGTCCCTCCTCCCAATCCCGACGATGATATCGTTGCCAGGCAACTGCGCGAAGCCGCAATTGCCGAAACCGACCCCGAGCTAAAACAGCGGTTATGGGAAGAGTATTACCGCTACACGGAAAATCAATGACCGGTCTGAGATGCTTTGGATTATTGGCCGTACTGGTCTGTTTTACGGCAGTTTCCGGTTGCGCTTCCTATGAGGTACGCACTACTGATTATACGCCTGTCCAGGTGCTCGAGACCCAGGTTGCCTTTGATACTCTGCTGGATGTGGGTATCAAGGTTTTTGAGCCTGATCTGGAAGATATTCCCGATGAAGCTTTGGAATTTTCCGGTGTTCGTCAGGCGGAAAGTGTCTGGGTAGCGCAACGCCTCAAACAGACACTGGACGAAACAGGCGCCTGGGGTTATGTGCGCGTAGTACCAGATGATCTGGTTGTCATCGATTTGTTGATCGAAGGAAGAATTCTTCAGTCCGATGGTGAGACGAGTCGATTTGATCTACAGGTAACAGACTCCAGCAATCGCCTCTGGCTAAACAAAACCTATGATCAGGTTATCAGTCATTACGCCTACTCCCCTGAGCAGGACGGAACGGAGCCCTTCCAGGGAATTTACAACCAGATTGCAAATGATTTGCTGGCTTTGATGAATCAGATGCAACCACAGCAACGTAAGGAATTACGCAAGATTACCGATATGCGCTTTGCTGCACAATTTTCGCCCGAGGCTTTCTCCGAATATCTGGTGATGGATACGACGGGCCAATACCAGTTGGATCGCCTACCGGCGGACAATGACCCCATGTTGACCCGGGTAGAGAGCATAAGATTACGCGATCAAATGTTTGTTGACGTTCTGCAGGATTATTACCGCGGGTTTGTTGCCAATATGGAAACACCCTACGATGCCTGGCGGGAACAAAGTTTTGTTGAAACCACTATCATCCGGCAGTTGGATCAGGCGGCTACAGCGCGCAAGTTTGGTGGCTGGTTGGCCATCGCGGCTGGCATAGGTGCGCAGTTCAGTGACGATTATCTGGTACGACTTGCGGGTACCAGCGCTGTATACGGAGGTGTAGAAAATATCCGTGCCGGATATCTTGCCCAGGATGAAGCGTTACTACATATCCAGACCCTGTCCGAGTTGGGTGAGTCACTCGAGTATGAACTCGAACCCAGTGTAATCGAATTGCAGGATCGCACAGTGACATTGGCGGGCACTACCAGAGATCAGTACGAAGAATGGCGAAATATCCTGCGCGAAATTTATTTCAGAGAGACGGGTGAGCTACCACCCGCGGAGCAAGATGACGGATAAGAGCTCGGCGCGACGGGTTGAAGTGGCGCCCTTCGATCCCCCTACTTCCAACGAGGCGGTGTCATCAAAGCGGCAAATCAAGTGGCCTTATGCTCTGGCCTTCCTGCTCATTGTGTTGATGTTTTTTGCCCTGACAAGGCTGTTTGATTTGCTCGACAGTACTGCGGAGATACAACTTGTTAGCGGTTCAGGGCTTCCATCCGCAGCCCCTGAAGAGATCGCTCCTGCACTAAATGAGATTGCGGACTCACCCTTCGAGGATGCGCTGCTGGCGGAAGCACGGAGCGATGCACAAGAGGTTCTGGCCGAGCTATTGCCCTTGCGGCGAAGCCTGGAACAGCGCCGGGCCGAGGATTGGGCAGCCCGGTTTGACGAACTGGTGGCTATGGGCCTAAAAGGTGATGAACTCTATCAAAGCCGTAATTTTGATCAGGCACTTGCGCAATATCAGTCCGCTCTTGAGTTAGCCCAAATACTTGATTCGGAGGCTGTTAATGTGGCCGAACAACTCAGGGTCGAAGCCTATGCGGCCCTGGAACAAAGGGATGCCAATTTGGCCAGGCAAAAGTTTGAGCTGGCCCTCGCGATAGAAGCGGATAATCAGGAGGCTCAGTCCGGGTTTAGGCGGGCATCCGTTCTGCCTGAGGTTATCTCCCTGACGCATGCTGCCGACGCCCTTTTCCAACAGCTTCGTTTGGAAGAAGCGCTCGCCAAGGCGAAGCAGGCTATCGAGCTGGATGGTGAAGACCCTGTGGCACAACAACAATCAAAGGCTATAGAGCAAGCCATTATTGACCGTGACTTCCAACAACAGATGTCCCTCGGTTATCAGGCGCTTGCCTCTGAACGCTTTGCCGATGCTGAAAGTGCTTTTCGTGCGGCGGGTGATTTGAAACCCATGAGCTCGGCAGTGACAGAGGCATTGGATCAGGTTGCGGCCAATCGTGAAAGCACTCGAAGCGCCATTTTGTTACAGGAGGCCCGATCTGCCGAAGCATCTGAACAATGGGACAGGGCTCAGGCGAGATACCAACAGCTGCTGCAAGAAGACCCGAATCGGGTTGAGGCACGTATATCCATGATCAAGGTGGAGGCTCGTCTCAAACTTGAACAACAGATACTTCAGCATATCGAAGAACCTCTCGCCTTGCGTGACGATGCTCTGTGGCAACAGGCACAGGAAACTCTACAGCAGGCTCGGGCAATCAATAACCCAGGACCCAAGCTTAGAGAACAGGTCAGCCTGTTGGCCGAGGTAGTGCGTAAAGCGCGCACGGCTGTGCGATTGAATGTGGTTTCAGACGGTCAGACACAAGTGAGTATTGTCGGAGTTTCCAACCTGGGTGCAATCAAAAATCACCCACTGGATTTGTACCCTGGCCGATATGTCATTGTGGGCAAAAAAAGCGGGTACCAGGATGTGCGTCAGGAGGTTGTTCTCAGCGGAGATCAGGCTGGCGTGTCGGTAGAAATCATACCTGATCGTTCGTTGGAGTCACTGTGAAATCGCTTCGTACTGAGCAGCTGGAGACCACCGACTTTAGCCCACCTGCGGCTAGCGTTGGTCGAAAACTGCCGCTGAAACTTATTTTGATCGGTGCCCTGATTTTGTCCTTTGTGGGCTATGTGCTCTATTTCGTGATTGCCGCTTCCAGCTTGCAGGTAACCAGCACGCCCAAGGCTAACATCTCTGTCGAGGGCGGATGGCATGTGGTTATTGGTGATCGATATCTCTTATTACCCGGCAGCTTCCGCGTTTCAGCGAGTACAGAGGGTTACCAAACCCAACAAGTGGAAGTTGAAATTGAGTCAGGCAAATCCAGCGCTGTTGAATTCCGACTATCCCCATTGCCCGGTGATTTGCGTATAACAACAGTTCCCGAGATTCCGGTACAGGTAATACTTGATGGTACAGATCAGGGGCTGCTGACAAATCCCCTTTTGACCCAGCTGTCTGCCGGAACACACCAGATCAGTCTGGACGCATGGTTATACAAGGGCTGGCAAAGTGAAGTGGAGATTCCCGGTCGTGGGGAAACCCTGAATTTGCAGGTAGAGCTCGAGCCTAACTGGGTTGAATACCAGATTAAATCCGATCCCGAAGGTGCTCAGATAAGAGTTGATGGTATGGACTTTGGTCAGACCCCGGCCAATTTTCGTCTTGAAGCCGGATCGCGGAAGCTTTCTCTCAGTCTGCCTGGTTATCGTGATTTTCTCATGTCGCTAGAGTTGGCGGAGGGCTCCGGGCCGGTCGGTGACGATATCCGGCTGGTGCCAATGGAATCCAGCCTGAGCTTACAGACCGAGCCACAGGGC
The DNA here is from genome assembly GCA_041595415.1 of Pseudomonadales bacterium. Classification (GTDB taxonomy): domain Bacteria; phylum Pseudomonadota; class Gammaproteobacteria; order Pseudomonadales; family GM7GCV1; genus JABJGI01. The sequence continues at coordinate 7,274 of JBFHKI010000060.1, forward strand.
GCCACAGTCACTCTCAACGGTAATTACATGGGGGAAACTCCACTTGAACTGGAGCTGGCACCGGAGCGCCCTCACCAACTGTCACTCTTTAAGGCTGGTTACCTGCTGCATAGCCAGCAGATTCAGATGCAGCATCTGGAAAATCGCGATTTATCGGTAAATCTGCAGCCGGACATGGCTGAGGTCAGTATTTCGGTTGCTCCAGCTGACGCTGAAGTATTGGTTGATGGCGAAGTTGTCGGCACAGGGAATCAAAGCCTGCGACTGATGACCCGTAAACAAAAAATCAGTGTGCGCCGGGATGGTTATGAAACCCAGGTTGAAGAAATCCTGCCAACCCGCAGTCTCGCTTTGCATTTGAATTTTCGATTACTCACCGAAGAAGAATCTGAGTGGGCCAGCATACCCCAGCGATATACCAATTCCGCTAACCAGCAGCTGCTCCTGTTCCGGGATGCCGGAATGGTACAACTCGGATCAGAACGGGTGGAAACGGAACGTAGAGCCAACGAGACGCGCTGGCAAGCCGATTTGCAGCGCGCCTTTTATGTCGCCAGCACTCAGGTGACTAATGCCCAATACAGAGCTTATAACGCGGATCACAGCTCAGGGAATCACGATGGATTAAGTCTGGACGGCCCCGATCAGCCGGTGGTAAATATAAGCTGGCAAGAGGCGGCGCTGTATTGTAACTGGCTCAGTGAGCAAGAAGGTCTGGAACCTTTTTACACCACGACCAAGGGTTTTGTTGCAGGCGTCAATCCACAATCGGTGGGCTATCGGTTAATGACGGAAGCCGAGTGGTCCTGGCTGGCCAGAACCACTCCGGCGGGCCTGACTCAAAAGTACAGCTGGGGTGACTCGGAAACGCCGTCGTCAGTGGAAAACATAGCCGGAGTTGAAGCCAGCGGCATAATTAATTTCTTTCTTGAGACATTACAGGATAAATATCCGGTCAGTGCTCCTGTGGGAAGTTTTCCTCCCAACCATAGAGGATTATTTGATATCAACGGCAACGCCTCTGAGTGGATACAGGATTGGTATAGTCCACAGCCCTATCCGGAAAGTTCGGTTCAGCCAGACCCTCTTGGGCCGGAAATTGGAGAATTTCATGTGATTCGAGGCGCCAACTGGGCACGTGGATACCTGCCGCAATTGCGTTTGGCGTACCGGGATTTTGGGGCTACGGCCCGCGATGATGTAGGTTTCAGAGTTGTGCGCTATGCCAAATAATTTTGGTGCCCGCCTTCTTCTCGGGGTCGCTCTTCTTTGCATACAGGCCGGATCCCTCTCCGTGGCTCAGTCCTTTGAAGATCCGGAAAACGCGGCAGAATCAGGTCAGCAGAATGCGGAGGGTACACTGGAGTCGCAATTGGATGATTCTCTGGAGGATAGCTTGCAAGAGAGCCTGCCGACAGAATCTGCGTCTGGTGAAGAAAATGAATTTGATACTTTTATTCCCAGTGAGGATATCTCCGAAGATTTTTCGGTACCCTTCCCTGTCGATATATAGGCGATTACATGAAACATATTTTGGAACGTGAGTTTCTCTTTCAAATCATTGCATTGATTCTGTCATTTGTTGTTGTGCATTCGGTTTATGTTGCCATTGTCCGACCCAATGCGGAGGCAGCTCTGATTATCGAGGAGCAAATGCTGGAACAGGGTACGCCAGTTAATGATCGCTCGGTCTGGGTGGTACTAAAGGACTATGAACAGGAAACCTGTTTTGTTCTGATGTTTTGGGCACTCGCTATCATGGGGCTCAAGGGCGCACGTATTATGGCTGAAAGGCGGTTGTTTGATGCCGCATTGATACCGGTTACCGATGGCACAAAAATTCTGGCCGAAGATGCGCGCCAGCTGGCACGCCCCATCGAGGCCCTGCCCGAGTTATCCAGGGATTATCTATTACCCAGGGTGCTATCGGTAGCTCTGCAACGACTGGGGTCAGATTCGAGCATTCAGGAAATATCCGGGGCAATTCGAGATGAATGTGATCTCGAATCGCAGAGATTGGATACAGAATTAGCCATGATTCGCTATATAGCCTGGGCTATTCCCTCTATAGGCTTTATAGGTACAGTCC
>JBFHKI010000061.1:0-9332 GCA_041595415.1 Pseudomonadales bacterium
ATCATGCAGTCCTTCACTTTTATCCACACCCCGGAAGTTAAAACGCAGCTGGTTGATCCCCTGATTTCGGAAAACACGTGCCAAAGTGGTGACTACCTTGTTATCCATGGTGCCTTCGAAGAGTGGATGGGGGTGACAGAGAATGGCAACTGGCGCTCCCTCTCTGTTCAGGCCAGCCGCACCGGCCCGGGCCCGACACTGAATCAGCCCGGCGGCTCCGGGAATCAGGTACTCGGTCTCCTCTTGTTTGAACTCTATCCTTTTTGGGTAATCCACGAAATCTCCACCAGGTTTGCGTTGCAGGGGACAATAGGTAACACTTTTGGATTGCGGATTTTAACCGCTAGGACCAGGGAAGACTATTCGATCCAGCCCAAATCAGAAATCGAATCCGACCCCTACAAAAGAGAACACGATCACTGATGTCATCAAAGCAAAGTTTTTTCAGTTATTTCTGGCCGACCCTTTGTGGACTGCTTATCGCCGCCCTGCTCGCCCTCGCAATCCCGGAACGACTGGGGTTAAAGCAGGTGCAACTGCTGCTGCCGGAAGAGCCCACCACCCAGGTCGGTGACACCCGGGTCGGCCCGGTGTCCTACTCCGACGCGGTTCGTCGAGCCGCACCTTCGGTAGTTAGCATTTATGCCAGCGTGCCAACCCCAGTGGCACAAAACCAACTCTTTGATGACCCCTTCTTTCGCAGTTTCTTCAACAACCAGAACGCCCAATCTATGCAGGAGCAACGGGATATAAGCTCCGGCGCCGGAGTGATCATAAGCAATGAGGGATACATCCTGACTAACCGTCACATTATTGAAGGAGCGGATGAAATTGGTCTGGTTATAGCCGACGGACGGCAGGCCTCGGCGCAGGTTGTAGGAGTGGATTCCGAAACCGATCTGGCGGTGCTGATTACGGACCTCGAAGATTTAACTGCTATCAGCATTGCCGATTCCAGCAGCGTGGAAGTTGGAGATATTGTACTGGCAATAGGCAACCCCTTTGGTCAGGGTCAAACTGTGACTCAGGGCATTGTCAGCGCTACCGGACGCAACCTGATGCAACTCAGTGAATATCTCAATTTTTTACAAACCGACGCGGCCATCAACGAGGGCAATTCAGGCGGAGCCTTGATCGATGCCTATGGCAATCTGATCGGAATCAATACCGCCAGCACCCCGGCCGCGGAAGGCATCAGCTTTTCCATACCAGCCGATATTGCCATTGACGTCGTACGCCAGATTGTTGAAAACGGCACCGTTATTCGTGGCTGGATAGGCATTTCAGCTGGCGAATTGAGCACACAGGACGTGCAGTCCCTCAATCTTGGTGTCTCAAAAGCGATGATGGTAACCCAGGTTGACCCCAGAGGCCCCGCCCTCTCCGCAGGCATGGAGCCCGGAGATATTCTCATCAGCATCAACGATGGGCCATTGATCGACGGGCGGCATGTTCTGGAATTGATATCCGACACCAAACCGGGAGAACTGCTCTCCTTTGGTGTATTCCGGGAGGGCCGCGAACTTAATATTCAGATTCGCGCCGCACTTCGCCCTTCGGAATAGCACTCTGCCGATCCGGCAAGTTTAAGACTTAAGGCTTTTTGATACGGTACTCAGCCGAACGGGCATGCGCTGTCAGTGATTCACTGCGCGCCAGAATGGATGACACTCTCGCCAATTCACTGCCTCCCTCGAGCGAACAGCCGATCACAGAAGTGCGCTTCTGGAAGTCATAAACCCCCAATGGAGAGGAAAACCGTGCCGTAGCGGAAGTTGGCAGAACATGACTGGGTCCGGCACAGTAATCACCAACCGCCTCAGGTGTATAGGCCCCCAAAAACACGGCCCCGGCATTTTTTACCTTTGACAACCACATTTCAGCATCATCCAGCGCCAACTCCAAATGCTCGGGAGCAATCCGGTTTGACAGATCAATCGCTTCGGCTATATCTCTGGCCTGAATAAGAATTCCCTTGTTTTTCAGACTGGCGCGAGCAATTGACTCGCGCTCCAGACTCGCCAGCAAGATTTCCAACTGCCGGGCTACCTGCTCCAGGTACTCAGCGTTGTGGCTAATCAGTATCGACTGAGCCACCTCGTCATGCTCGGCCTGGGAGAGGATATCCATAGCCACCCATTCGGGACTGACAGAGCCGTCGGCTATAACCAGAATTTCTGAAGGGCCAGCCACCATATCAATGCCAACCTTGCCAAACACCTGCCGCTTGGCCGCCGCAACATAGGCGTTACCCGGGCCAACTATCTTGTCTACCTTGACGATGCTCTGCGTACCATAGGCAAGTGCCGCTATAGCTTGCGCTCCACCAACACGAAAAACTTGATCAACACCCGCAATTCGGGCTGCTGCGAACACCAGAGGGTTATATTGTCCAGCCGGGGTCGGGGTAACCATGATCAACTGCTCAACTCCGGCAACCCGGGCCGGAATAGCATTCATCAAAACCGATGAAGGATAAGAAGCCTTGCCACCGGGCACATAGATACCAACCCGCTCTACCGCCCTTACCTGCTGGCCGAGCAAATTGCCATTCGCATCCCGGTAATTCCAGGATTCCAGCACCTGTTTTTGGTGGTACTCCCGGACCCGCTCCGCAGCGAATTCAAGAGCCTCAAGTTGTTCAGGATCACAGGCGGCAATTGCCGTATCAATTTCAGCTGCCCCCACTTCAAGAGCAAAGGCATCGTTACTGCTCCAGCCGTCCAGATCGGATGTCAGTTGTAGCAAGGCCGCATCGCCCTCTGAACGGACTCTGTTCAATATCTCGGCAACTCGGGAATCAACCGCATCCAGACTGCCCTCTTCCCATCCGGTACGGGCTTCAAGAAGTGCATCAAAATCCGACTGCGAGCTGGACAGGCGCAAAACATCCAAACTCATTTACCCTGCTCCAGTTTGGCCTGAATGCTTTGTACTATAGGCATAAGCTGCGCGTGTTTAATCTTGAAAGCGGCTTTATTGACGACCAGCCGGGAGGATATATCCGCGATAAGATCACGCGGCTCCAAACCATTGGCCTTGAGTGTGTTACCGGTGTCAACAATATCGACAATTTCGTCGGCCAAATCCAGCAAGGGCGCAACTTCCATCGCGCCATAGAGCTTGACGATCTCGACCTGACGCTTCTGGGCAGCGTAATAACGGCGAGCTATTTCGGTAAATTTTGTCGCTACCCGGGTGCGACCTACCCCAGGCTTTTGCCCGACTACTGCCGCCGTCATCAAGCGGCACTTGGCAATATCCAAATCCAACAACTCATAGAGATTATCAGCGCCGACTTCCATCAATTGATCTTTACCGGCAACTCCCAAATCGGCCGAACCGCGTTTTACATAGGTCGGCACATCGGAACCACGTAAAACCACCAGACGCACCGCATCATTGTTGGTTTTAAAGATAAGCTTGCGACTTGAAGCTATATCACACTCGGGAACAATGCCGGCGGCTTCCAGCAGGGGCAAGGTTTCTGCAAGTATTCTTCCCTTAGTCAGGGCAATGGTAATCATATCTCGACTCTCGACAGGGCGATCAGGAGGGAACCCGACGGATGGATGCTCCCAATTGCTGTAATTTTTCTTCAATACATTCGTAACCGCGATCTATATGGTAAATCCGGTCGATGACGGTTTCTCCATCTGCAACCAGACCGGCAATAACCAGACTCGCCGAGGCACGCAGGTCAGACGCCATAACTGGCGCACCCTTCAGCCTTTCTACACCGGCAACCATAGCGGTATTGCCCTGCAAGGTGATTTGCGCACCCATCCGGTTCAGTTCGTGGGTTTGTATCAAGCGGTTTTCAAACACCGTCTCGATGACCATGCTGGTACCCTCGGCTATCGCATTCAAGGCGGTAAACTGTGCCTGCATATCCGTTGGGAAAGCCGGATACGGAGCAGTTTTTACATTTACCGCCTTCGGTCTCTTGCCCTGCATGTCCAGCTCAATGGTGGTATCGCCAATTTCCAGTCTGGCGCCACATTGCTCAAGTTTTTGTATAACAGCTTCGAGCAAACGGGAATCGGTATTACGGAGTTTAATCTGCCCTCTTGTTGCGGCTGCGGCCACCAGATAGGTACCCGTCTCAATACGATCCGGCATGATGCGGTATTCGCAACCGTGTAACTCGGGTTTACCCTGAATAACCAACGTATCCGAACCAATACCGCTGATTTCAGAACCCATGGCAACCAGGCAATTGGCAAGGTCGGTAACCTCCGGTTCCCGGGCCGCATTTTCAATTATGCTTTGCCCCTCCGCCAAGGCCGCTGCCATAAGCAGATTTTCAGTTCCACCCACAGTCACCATATCCATAATGATATGCGCGCCCTTGAGCCGACCATTGGATCGTGCCTTGATATACCCCTCGGAAATATCAACCTCAGCACCCATCATTTCCAAGCCGCGCAAATGCTGATCAACCGGTCGGCTACCTATGGCACAACCACCCGGAAAGGACACCTCCGCCTCGCCGAAACGAGCCAGCAAGGGCCCCAATACCAAAACCGAAGCGCGCATGGTTTTTACCAGATCATAGGGTGCACAGAAGCTGGTAACCTGGGAATTATCAATTTCCACCGTCATCTTTTCATCGATGCTGGACTGCACGCCCATGCAACCCAACAACTCGATCATGGTGGTAATATCATGTAAATGTGGCAGGTTGGAGATACGCATTTTATCCCCTGTCAGCAGGGTAGCCGCCAATATGGGCAATGCCGAGTTTTTGGCCCCGGAGATTTTGATCTCACCCGCCAAGGGTGCCCCGCCTGTGACAATAAGCTTATCCATTCTGCTGGGTATCCCGCTCTTCCGGAGTAAAAGTCTGAATATTCACCGCGTGCAAGCTACCATCGGCAATTAACTCGACAAATCCGGCATAAACCATTTGCTGGCGCTGAACAGGTCTTTTGCCGGCAAAACGTTCCGAAACAGCCATTACATTAAAATAGTACCCGTCAGTGGTGACTTCTACCTGCGCACCCTCTATCACAGCTTCGACACGCTGTTTTAATTCTTCTGTTGTCATGATTATTAGTTACTCAGTTGCTGACCAGGTGGCAATTACACGATCGAGATCACCGTCAAATTTTCTTGCGGACTGGGCAAATTGATTGCGAAAAGTACTGCCAAGATTAATCCCATCAATAACCACATTGACCAATAACCAACGACCATCTGCTTCGCGACGCATGGAATAGTCCAAATGGAATTCATTGCTACCGGCAAGAAGCTCTTGCTTAACGGTAACGGTCTGGGCGTTTGCGGCAGCTTCAACCGGCAACACTCTAAAATCAGCCCGATCCACTGTCAGCAACCCTTTCGAATAAGTTTGTATCAAAGAGGTGCGGAAAGCTTCTACAAAGCGGGCTTTTTGCTCCGCAGTGGAGGCGCGGTAATAGGTAGCATCCATAACCAGATAGGCCATGCGCTCAAAATTGATATAGTCGGCAACTGCAGCTTCAACCGCCGAAAAATAGGCCTGCGGATTACGAGAGTAGTTGGCCTTGTTCTGCTGCACGGCAGCCAAGACATCCGTCGTGACTTTACGCACAACTTCTGCCGGATCAGACATATCCTGTGCTTGCACCTGAAAAGCGCAGAGAACCCAGAGGCAGATAGATATAAAGAGGTTTCGGGTTTTCATGAAAAAGTGGTCACTCGTTTAAATATTTGGGCATCAAGGCTGACACCAGTGTCGGCGAACTATACCATTGGGCACCTTCAATCTAAACTCGAAAAAAGCAATTGTCCTCCCTGTCGTTACTCGTCATTCTGGTTCTGCTCGCCATTTCCATCATCGGACTGCTATGGAGCTCGGACCGTTTTGTTTCCGGCGCAGCCAGCATAGCCTCTGCCTTTGGGGTTTCCCCTCTAGTTATTGGCTTAACCCTGGTTTCAATCGGCACTTCGGCTCCCGAAATACTGGTATCCATGACGGCTGCCTTTCGGGGGGTATCGGAACTGGCGGTAGGCAACGCACTGGGTTCAAATCTGGCCAATACCGGGCTGGTACTGGCAGTCACTGCCCTGATCGTCAGCGTGCCTGTCAGTCGGGGCATTTTCCGCCGCGAACTGACGGCCATGATTTTGGTAACCGCTGCGGCAGGTCTGGTGCTGTTTGATGGATATCTGGGCCGCTGGGAATGCCTTGCCCTCATGGCACTGGTGCCCGTTTTCCTGTTCATCATCAGTCGCGGCAACCCCTTGGAGGAAATCGAGAGTGATCCAACCATTATGGCGGCCAAACCGTTAAAAGCCTGGCTTGCGCTTCTAATCGGCTTGATCGGCTTGATCGGTTTTTCCGACTTGCTGGTCAAATCCGCAGTCGAGACGGCATCGCGCGCCGGTGTAAGTGATCTGATTATCGGTGCAACCGTTGTCGCAGTCGGCACCAGCCTTCCCGAACTTGCCGCCTCATTGACCAGCGCTCTGAAGGGAAAAACCGATATAGCTCTGGGCAACGTTTTGGGTTCAAACATATTCAATTTGCTGCTGGTTTTACCCGTAGCGGGTATCATTCATCCTACACTGATAGATCAATCCGCCTTTGTCCGGGATTTTGGCCTTTTGATGCTGATGAGCCTCCTGTTGGCACTTATTTGTTTATTTGGTATTTGGCGTCAGAAAGAAAGGTTTGGTCTTGGCCGTTTAACCGGATCACTACTGCTATTCATCTATATACTCTATTACTATGTACTCTTTGGATAATACCTCTGCGGCCCATTACCTACTCCAACCAAGAAGAGTTATAGGGAGCAAAAATGCCTGAAACTATCGATTATCTGGCCTCGGCGAGACGAACTGCACGTATTGAACTCGAGGCAGTGAGCTCACTCGAATCCCGGCTTGACGATAACTTCTCAAAAGCCTGCGACCTGATGCTCAACTGCCAAGGTCGGGTTATCGTGTCCGGCATGGGCAAGTCAGGACATATCGCCAGAAAAATAGCCGCTACCCTGGCCAGCACTGGCACGCCGGCATTTTTTGTCCACCCGGGTGAAGCGGGACACGGCGACCTTGGCATGGTGACCGAGGATGACGTGGTAATCGGCATATCCTACAGCGGCAGCTCAGCAGAATTAATCACTCTTTTGCCTGTGATTAAACGGCTCGGTGTACCTCTGATCGGCATCAGCGGCAACTCCAGTTCACCCTTGGCTAAGGAATCCGATGTCCATCTGGACATTGCCGTAGACACCGAGGCCTGCCCTCTCAATCTGGCGCCGACCTCCAGTACCACCTTGACTCTTGTTCTGGGTGACTGCCTGGCTATTGCCCTTTTGGAGAAACGGGGTTTTACCGCCGAGGATTTTGCTTTTTCCCACCCCTCGGGTGCTCTGGGCAGAAAGCTTCTGCTCAAGGTCAAAGACATCATGCACTCGGGTTCGGACATGCCGCTGTGTCATCCGGACAAAAGCCTTAAAGAAGCCCTGATGATCATGACTTCCAAAGGTTTGGGGATCACCCTGATCATTGAAAATGACGCTTTACTTGGCGTTTTTACCGACGGTGACCTTCGTCGTGTATTCGAATCCAATACCGATATGCGCAACGTCTCTATGCGCGAGTTGATGAGCCCGAAACCCAAAACGGTCCCTCAGGAACTTCTCGCAGCGCAAGCCCTCGGCTTAATGGAAGACATGAAAATAACCGCCGTAGTCGCGGTGGATGAGACCAACAAGCCCACTGGGGTTTTGCATATGCACGATATTTTACGCGCCGGGGTAATCTGACTTATGCAGGCAAAGCTGAAATCCAGACTGAAAAAATGTCGGCTGGTGGTGACAGATGTCGACGGCGTATTAACTGACGGCCGTATCATTTACGACTCGCAAGGTCACGAATTGAAGTCCTTTAACATCAAGGATGGTCTGGGATTCAAATTGCTGCAAGGCGCAGGTATAACAACCGCTATCATTACCGGACGCACTTCGTTGATGGTCGAGCGACGAGCCAGCGAACTCGGTATCGATCATCTGATTCAGGGCCGGGAAGACAAGGGACAAGCTCTGCAAAGCCTCTGCGATGAACTCAATATCGATATTCAGGACTGCCTCTATTGTGGCGACGACCTGCCCGACCTGAAAGCGGTGATCGCTGCCGGTGTTGGTGTCGCGCCAGCTGACGCTCATAAACTCCTGCTTGAAAACGCCGACTACTGCTGCTCCTGCCCTGGAGGAGCCGGAGCTTTCAGGGAAATATCTGAACTCCTGCTTGAAGCCAGAGGTCTACTGTCAGACATTTATTTGCAACACGGAGCGGCCCGTTGAAAAACCGTCTGGCTTTTTACCTGCTTGGTCTCAGTCCGATTTTACTTGCCTTTTTTGTATGGGATCTCGATCTGGGTAGCAATTCGCAACCGAATGACCCACTGTCCAACCGGCTTGTACCGGACGCCATCGTTATCAATCCGAGCATGAGCCAGTACAACCTCTACGGCAAAGTGGAACAGCGTATAGAGGGAGCCCAATTACTCAGTTTCAATACCGAAGATCGTTTGGAGATAACCGAACCCAATTTTATCTTCGCGGAAAGCTCTGGCGAACAGTGGGACATCTATGCACGCCACGGCAACTTTTTTCAGGACTTGAATCTCTTCCAGCTTGAAGGAGAGGTCAAAATGATCCGCCTTGCCGAAGACCTACCCTTGAGCCTGTCCACTTCAAGTATGAATATTGACCTGGATGATCGTACCCTGCTGACGCGATCCAGTATTTTGATCGAATCTCCCGGTCACCGTATCTCAGGTAATGGCTTTCGTGCCGACCTCAACAACAACCGCTTTGAAATTATTGGGAACGTAGCTGCTCGACATGATTCGATCTAAAGCTCTTTATTTATTGTTATTGACCTGTCTTGCCAGCATAGAAACCGCAAGCGCCTTGGAATCCGACCGCGACCAACCCGTTGAGATCGAGTCAGACAGTGCCGAGTTTGATGACAACGCTGGACTCACTACCTATCGCGGCAATGTTCGCCTTATACAGGGCACCATTGAACTTCTGGCGGATGAGATTCAACTGCGAACTGAAAATGATGAAATCGTTGAGCTCATCGCCTCCGGGCAGCCCGCACGATATGAGCAACTTCCTGAACCCGATTCGGAAAAACTGATCGCCCAAAGCAATCTTATTCGCTATTTACTCGATCAGGACATGATTGAACTCAGCGGCAACGCCAGCCTCTCCCAACAGGGTACAACTCTCAGCGGGGGAACCATCCTCTACGATGTGCGGAAACATATCCTTAAAGCTTCTTCCGACAGCTCTGAGCAAAACACCTCCGAAAGGGTTCGTGTAGTTCTTCCA
>JBFHKI010000062.1:0-9327 GCA_041595415.1 Pseudomonadales bacterium
ACTGGGTAGATTCCCACGCGTTACTCACCCGTCCGCCGCTCTACTCACCCGAAGGCTTTCGCGCTCGACTTGCATGTATTAGGCCTGCCGCCAGCGTTCAATCTGAGCCATGATCAAACTCTTCAGTTTAAATCTTTTACCTCTGCCGAAGAGACAAGAGGAGACAGTTTCACAGTTGCCCGTGGTACTGCCTAAAACTCGGCCAAACGAATTGGCCATCATTTCGGAATGAATTGATGGATTCTTACGTCTGATATTTCGTATTGTTCGAAACATCTCCGCAAGCACCCACACGCATTGCTTTATCAAATTTTTAAAGAACGTCTCAACCAGTGCGTCGGTGAGGGCTGCGTATTTTAGTCAGGTCGACTCTGGAGTCAACCTAAAAATCATTTATTTTTTGAATAAATAATCTTTACTTCGAAAGGGTGCAGCTGACCCTGTTTCGGAGAGCGCGCATCATACATTCATATTTTGATTTGGGAACCCCTTAAACCAATTTTTTTCACATTGAATGCAAATAAATTCGGTTCAGCTATTTCATCATGCTCCGATCGCCTTTCCGAATCCAAAACCAGTAAAATAATCCACTCACGAGGTTTCACCTCTTGCGGCCTCAATCTGAGAACCACGACCAGTATTCTTTATCTCCCCCGAGATATATTGGTCAGCCCCTCACTAATTATTTGTATCAAGGATTATTCAGATGAAAAAATTCTGCTCCTACGCGCTATTGATAGGAACAACTCTCACTTCAAGTCTGGCAAACGCCGATCTCTTTCTTGGATTGCACGCTGGCGCAAGTCTCTGGCAAGGCGATTTCAGCGGGCAATTCGGCAACGACCCCCAATCTGTTGAAAGCCTTGGCTTTGATTCAGACAACTACAATAGCTTTTATGTTGCTGTTGAACTCATTGGCTTACCCGAAATTCGCCTTGCCCAAACCAATATAAGCACCTTGGCCAATGGAACCCTCTCTGACAGTTTTGACCTCGACGACATCAGCTACCCTGCCGGGACAAGCCTCAGCACGGATTTTGATTTAAACAGCACTGATCTGACTATCTATTGGCAACTATTAGATACCTTTGTAGGTTTGGATCTAGGTCTAACCGGCCGCTATATGGACGGCAGCGTTGCCGTAACGGACGGCACCACCCAAGACCGGGTCGACTATTCAGTGGTAATACCCCTGGCATTTGTCCGCGGCCGCTTTGATTTACCCTTTAGCGGCTGGTATCTGGAAGCTGATACCCAGGCCATAGGTTACAGCGGCGACAGATACACAGACAGCAGCATCAAGCTCGGCTGGCAAACTGAATCATTAGCGGATTTCGGAGTAAATCTGGGGTATCGCCAAATGTCATTGAAGGTCGATGATCTGGATGGTTTCAATGCCGATCTTGATATCTCTGGCCCATTTGCCAGCGCAACCTTCCATTTTTAGAACGCCATGAACACTTCTATCTAAAGCGGTAGTGAGCCACATAAAAAAGGCCGACTAATGCCGGCCTTTTTTATGTGTATCCCTTACGGACTGAACCTCTAGTCATAAAAGATCGCTATACCGAAATAGCAGGGCTCAACATCACACTCATACATATCTACTTCAATAGTATAGGCAGCATCCCGACGCGGAGAGACTTTAACGATTGGATAATCATCATCAAGTAAATCTTCATCTACCACATCATCGTCGTCATCCAGAATAGTCAGATCAATATCACCGCAATCTTCATCGCACACACCGATAATAGTGTAGTCGTAGCTTCTGTCTAACCAAAAAGTCCAGGAATCCGTTTCATCCTCATCCAGCTTGCCGATAACGTAGTTTTCAACGCTGTAACCGTCGTCACTGTATTCGTCGTACCAATCCTGTAGCTGATCCCAAACCGTATCTGCATAGCTTTGCGCCTGGGCGCCCGTGGATAAAAATGGCAGCGCGGCGGCCAATATAAACAACATCACTTTTTTCATGTATTGATCTCCGGAGAATTTTTATGCCCAAGAGGGCCTGGTTGCAACCAAACTGCAAAGGTGATGTTCTATTTGCGATGAAACCACCGAACACTTCAGCATGTTTCAAATCATACCTACGAAAAAAAACTTTTACAGCCATCTCTCCCGAACAGAGCGCACAAAGCTTTACAATACCCACTTTAGCGACTGAAAAGCCGCTCTAAAATCCCAAAATCGAACACCCGGAGTAAAAAAGCACTTGGAACCCTATGTAATTGGCCAGAGATGGGTCAACGATGCAGAACTGCAACTCGGCTTGGGCACTCTTATTTCACAAGAAGGCAGAACTATCACACTGATGTTTGCCGCCGCCGAAGAAACCCGAACATACGCTACCCACAGATCTCCCCTCAGCCGGGTAAGGTTTGAAGTAGGCGAGCAGGTACGCAACCATCGCGGTGTGCAAATCACTATTGAGACCATTGAAGAGAACAAAGGGCTACTCAGCTACACAGGCCTGACAGCCGACAATGAAACCCTGACCATTGCTGAGGGAGAAATTGACCCCCACACTCTTTTCAACTTGCCGAACCAACGGCTTTTTATTGGTCAAATCGACAGACCCTCGCATTTTGAACTGAGACGCAAGACATCCGAGCTGGCCAACCACCTGGCTCACTCGGAATTGCGCGGGCTCACAGGTAGCCGTACCAGCTTGATACCCCACCAGCTATATATAGCGCACGAAGTGGCAAAGCGGCACGCGCCCCGGGTACTTCTGGCCGACGAAGTAGGCCTGGGTAAAACTATCGAAGCCGGCCTTATTCTCAACTACCAACTTATAAGTGGCCGTGCTCAACGGGTGCTCATTCTTTTGCCCGAAACCCTGGTTCATCAGTGGCTGGTTGAAATGCTACGGCGCTTTAACCTTCACTTCAGCCTTTTTGACCAGGGCAGAATGTATGACGAGCATGGAAATCTCGATTCAGATGAGAACCCCTTCGAAAGCGAACAACTGGTTATCTGTAGCATCGACTTTCTGGCCGAAAATCCCGAAGCTCATCAACTTGCATTGGATGCCAGCTGGGATCTACTGATCGTTGACGAAGCCCATCACCTTGAATGGAGCGAGGAACAACCCAGCCTTGAATATCATTTGGTAGAAAGCCTGTCGCAAAAATCCGAAGGTTTGCTGCTACTTACCGCAACTCCTGAGCAACTTGGCAAATCCGCTCATTTTGCACGTCTGCGGCTGCTCGATCCGGGCCGATTCCACAACTACCAAACCTTTGTTGAAGAAGAACAAAGCTATCAGTCCATCGCGGCTGTAATCGATCAACTGGAAACCACCGAAATAGGTGAGCTGTCTTCCAAAGAATGGCAGCAGCGCCTAAAGGCCTTCGATACAGAACTCGCTGAAGAGGCGGCAAAGATGGCCGCCAAACACAATTCATCAGAAGAGGTAAGGGAAGAAGAGCTCAGGGAAAACCTTATTGACCACCTGCTTGACCGGCACGGTACAGGCCGTGTGTTATTCCGCAACACGCGCAATACCATCAGTGGGTTTCCCCAGCGCAAGATGACCAGCTACCCGCTGCCATGCCCGGAAGACTATCTGCTCGATGAAGACTCAATAGCAGAGCTACCCATAAAAGCCTTACTCCACCCGGAAGTGCTATACCAGCTGAGTGATGAAGACGAGCAAATGGGGAATAACTGGACCAGTTTTGACCCTCGCCTCAAATGGTTGCTGGACTTCATGTCGAGTAATCGTGGGCAAAAAGTTCTGGTTATTGCCGCCAGTGCCATGACCGCTTTGGACATAGCTGAAGTTATACGCCTGAAAACCGGGGAACCCCCAGCGGTATTCCATGAAGGCATGAGCATAGTTGAGCGCGACCGGGCCGCCGCTTATTTTGCCGACGAATACGGCAGCCAAAGTCTGGTTTGCTCCGAAATCGGATCTGAAGGACGCAATTTCCAGTTTGCCCATCACCTGGTGCTTTTTGATCTCCCCCTGAACCCGGACCTGCTCGAACAACGCATTGGCCGGCTCGACCGTATCGGTCAAACCGAGACAATCAAAATACATATTCCCTTTTTGCAGGACACTGCCCAGGAAATTCTGGTCAGGCTCTACCATGAAGGCACAAACGCCTTTGAACATATCAGTGTTGCAGCCTTGAAAATTTTTGAGGAATTCAAGGCTGAAATCGAGCAGAGCTTGCGCCAACAAAAAGTCGATCCGGACTTTATCCAGCGCATCAAAACGCGCCATGATCAACTTGAAGAGCAGATCCACGCCGGCCGGGATCGTCTGCTGGAAACCAACTCCTGTCGCCCACACCAGGCATCGCGACTTATCGCAGCGGCCAAAAAAGAAGAACAGACTGGCGCTATAGCAACTTTTATCAGCGAGTTTGCAGATATCTTCGGTATTGAGCACGAACAGCAAACCAATCAAACCGTGGTTCTGCGTCCCAGTGAAAACATGATGGCCCCCCTGCCCGCCCTGCCGGATGATGGTCTGACCATCACCTACGATCGCGACCAGGCTCTGGCTCAGGAAGACCTGCATTTTATGACTGCGGAACACCCGCTTTTTGTGCAGGCCATAGACAGTATTCTCACAAGTGAGACCGGAAGCACATCATTGGTGTCTATTAACTATAAAGGAGCCCCCAAAGGCACTTTGCTGGTGGAAAGCATTTTCACCATAGAAGGCATCTCCAGCCGCACCAATCAATCGACACGTTATCTGCCCAGCACCAGCATCCGCATAGTTCTGGATCAGCAAAAACGCCTGCACAACGGACTGAGCAGCGCCCTCCTCGAGCAGCACAAACAGCCTGTCAAACGCTCCATAGGCGCCAAGATTGTCAACTCTCAGCGGGAAGTGATCGAAGACCTGCTGAATACCAGTAAAAAGGTCGCCGAACGCCAAGCGTCAAAAATTCGCGAGCAGGCTCTGACCCAAGCCACGGAAGATATGCAAGCGGAAATCGATCGCCTGCACGCCCTGCAGAAAGTAAACCCGAACGTGCGGGACGCCGAAATCAACCACCAGAAAGCGCTATTTACCCAAACCATAGACAGCCTGAACAAGCTGGATTTCAAACTGGATGCCATTCGCATCCTGGTAAATACCTGATCCGGGGCTTACCCCTTGCCCAAAGAGCTACCTCTTGAACAGGTGGTAGCTCTTTTTACCGAGGCGAACGACAAAATATTTGCCGTGCAGCGCCTTGTCTGCTGAGAATATTTGTTCGGCCTGCATATTCTGGTCGAGGCCGATAGCTGTGCCATTCACGATCACAGCATTTCTCTGCAAGGCATCCTTGGCCTGGCTTCCGTTTTTAGCCAGACCGGCCTCGACAAAGAGACTGGTCAGTGGACCATCAAGCTGGTCCAGTGTTGATGCCGGCAAACCATCCAGTTCCAACTGCTCACAGTCAGCTGCGGTTAAAGAGTGCAGATCACCCGAAAATAGCGCCTCGGTTATACGGCGTGCAGCCGCCAATGCCTCAGCCCCGTGCACCAACTCGGTTACTTCAGCCGCCAGGATCGACTGCGCCTCTGGCCGTCCCTGACGAGCTTTATCCTCGGCCTCGATAGCCTCAATCTTCTCAACTGGCAGGAAAGTGAAATAACGCAGAAAGTTGTATACATCCGCATCAGCGGCATTCAGCCAAAATTGATAGAAACTGTAGGGGGAGGTTTTTTCGGCACTGAGCCAAATCGTGCCGGATTCGGTTTTACCAAACTTTGTGCCATCAGCCTTGGCAATAAGTGGCATGGTCAGGCCAAACACCTGCGCACCGTGGATGCGACGGGTGAGATCAATGCCTCCAGTGATATTGCCCCATTGGTCAGAGCCTCCGATCTGCACTGTACAGTTGTGCAAACGGTACAGCTCGGCAAAATCCCAAGACTGCATCAACATATAGGAAAACTCGGTAAAGGAGATACCGCTACCTTCCCGCTCAATGCGCTGTTTGACAGATTCCTTCTGAATCATATTGTTGACCGAGAAGTGCTTACCGACCTCGCGCATGAAGTCCAGTACCGACATATTGCCGGTCCAGTCGTAATTATTTGCCATGATGGCGGCATTTTCCCCTTCAAAATCAACAAACTGGGAAATTTGAGCCTGCAGTCGATCGCACCATTGATCGACTATTTCTTTGCCATTCAGCTTGCGTTCAGCCGCCTTGAAACTGGGGTCACCAATCAAACCGGTTGAACCGCCAACCACCGCGATGGGCCGGTGACCGGCCAGCTGAAAGCGGCGCAACATCAGCAGAGGAACCAGACTACCGATATGCAAACTATCCGCCGTGGGATCGAAACCACAATAAACATATCGAGACTCTTGCAGGTGCTCATCCAGCTCGGATTCCGCAGTGCGTTGGGCTATCAGGCCACGGGCGTTGAGATCATCTAATAGTTTATTGGTCATTTATCGCTTTCCAGGAACAGAGATTGTTTTATACCGCCAAGGGGAAACCCTTTAACGGGCGGCTACATTAGCCGAATCCAAACAGATTTCAACACTTCGGGCCGAAAATGCCGGTCGAGAGCCGGCACATATTGTTTTGTGATATTTTTCATTCTTATTTACAATGACTTGAACCCGCAATCCAGATTTTTCATGAAGTCTCAGGCAACACGTATCAGAGCCAACCACAAAAAGCAGTATCTTGTCGGCCTCGTGCGTCTTGCAAAACAGCTTGTGGAGCAGCTGCGCCACCGACTTACCCCGCACAAGGCCCGCGTAGCAGCCGGTTTTGGCGGTGTTCTGGCAATAGCTCTGACGGCAGCCCTGGTAGAGGGGGTCACCACCGACAATCTGCACTCCGAAGTACAGACCACAAACCTGCAGAGCAAAACTCTTACTCTTGTACCACTGGAACTTGAACTTGAAACCGAACCTGTCGAAACTGATCCCTATGAAGGACTGATCCGTCAGGTAGCCACAGTTCAATCCGGCGATTCTTTATCCCTCATATTTGACCGCATGGGTTTTAGCCCTCGCCAGCTCTATGAGGTTGTTTCACAGTCCGAACATGGTGACGACATCGGCCGCCTCTTCCCTGACAAAGAGCTGACTTTCTACTCCAACGAGGCAGGTGAATTACTGCACCTCGAATACCGACTCAACCCACTGCAAGCCTATCTGGTCGACAAAACCGAAGAGGGCTACCAGTCAACATTTGAAGTTCGCGAGCCGGAATCCTATCCGGTAGTCAAAGGTGGCGGCATACAATCCAGCTTTTATATGGCCGGCCTGGATGCCGGTTTATCCGACAACCTTATTATGCAACTAGCCGGCATCTTTGGCTGGGACATTGATTTTGCATTGGAGATCCGTAAAGGCGACACCTTCAATGTGGTTTATGAAGACCAATACCTGGATGGCATCGCCATAGGCCAGGGAAATATTCTGGCGGCAGAATTTGTTAACCAAGGCCGCACCTATCGCGCCATTCGCCACACTGATTCCGAAGGGCGCAGCGCCTACTACACCCCAGAAGGTGAAAGTATGCGCAAAGCTTTTTTGCGCACACCACTTGATGTCTTCTGGATTAGCTCGCACTTCGACCTCAACCGTAAACATCCGGTTCTGAATACCATTCGCGCCCACAAAGGTACGGACTATGCTGCAAACAGCGGCACCCCCATTCGCGCCGCCGGAGACGGCCGGGTGACCTCGGCAAGATACAGCTCCAGCTATGGCAACGTGGTTGAAATACAACACGGCCAGAACTATAAAACCCTCTATGCCCATATGAAGGGATTTGCCAATGGCATACGTACCGGTACCCATGTCCAACAGGGTCAAATCATCGGCTATGTCGGCTCGACCGGTTTGGCTACCGGCCCACACTTGCACTACGAGTTTTACGTTAACGGCTCGGTTCGCAACCCGGTTACTGTGGATCTGCCGAATGGCGATCCGCTCAGCGCCGAAGAACTTGGACAATTTAAAAGCGCGACCGCCAACCTCATAAAGCTTCTCGACAATCCGGCTGTTCAATACGCCAACGACTCAGTATCCGCGGACAACCCCAGCTAAACCAATGGGCCACCCCCCTGATATCTTCCTGGGATTAATGTCAGGCACAAGCGTCGATGCCATTGACGCTCTGGCGATTAACCTTGATCCGGGCTCAGTTCCCCGCGAAGAACGAATATTGGGGCACTGCTCACTGGCAATACCCGAGCAAACCAAATCCCGGATTATCGCCCTGTCCTCTGAAGCCAGTGATTCATTGACCGAAAGCCTGGAACTCGATTTCGAACTGGGCCACCTCTTTGCCGATTGTGCCCTGCAGCTTATGCAACAGCTCAATCTGCCCCCCTCTCAAATTCAGGCTATCGGCAGCCACGGTCAAACCATTCGGCACCGGCCTCCAACAAAAGATTCCATTACAAGTCCGCACTACAGCCAGCAAATAGGCGACGCCAATATTATTGCCGAACGAACCGGAGTTGATGTTGTTGCCGACTTCCGCCGCCGCGATATCGCCGCTGGCGGCCAGGCGGCTCCCCTTGTACCAACCTTTCACGCCCACTGGTTTGGCGAATTTGAACAGCGCAAGGCAGCGGTCAATATTGGTGGAATGGCGAATATATCCATTCTGGAAAGCGACAGATGTACCGCCGGATTTGATTCCGGGCCGGGGAATGTCCTGATGGACTACTGGTGCCAGAAAAATACCGGTGCAGCCATCGACCTCAACGGCGACTGGGCCAAACAGGGAAAGGTCGATCCCCGGCTGCTTGAAGATCTCCTGGCCGACCCCTATTTCTCGCTGCCAGCACCCAAGAGCACAGGACGCGAACACTTCAATGCAAACTGGCTGGAATCCAAATCAAAAGGCGACACAAGTGCCGAAGATGTTCAGGCCACCCTGCTGGAGCTTACCGCCCGAACAATCTGCGACGCGATAAAATCCAGCGCACGAGTCTGTGGCGAAATCGTCCTCTGTGGTGGTGGCGTCTACAACACTGCGCTTGTTCAACGCATTCAGGAACTGGCACACACAGAAGTAACCAGCTGCGAGAGATACGGTCTGAAACCCGAACAGGTTGAGGCCGCGGCTTTTGCCTGGCTGGCCAAAAAACGCATCGAAAATGAACCAGGCAACTCACCAGCGGTTACCGGTGCCGAAGGATATCGGATTCTTGGGGCTATTTACCCGGCCTAGAGCCAGGCTCATCTGAAAGCTTTCTGAGCTTCGGCTATCCAATTTTCCAGGCAAAGCCGAAGGTAACAGCGCGAACCGCTAGATTGAAAAAGAAGCTCCGCACCCGCAAGTGGTACTGGCGTTCGGATTAGTCACCACAAAACGCGCACCTTCCAGG
>JBFHKI010000063.1:0-9292 GCA_041595415.1 Pseudomonadales bacterium
CAAGGTTCTCAGTCCCTATTAATCAGGTTCGGATTATCCCGCATAAAACGCTCAACCATAGGCGAGATGATGGAGTCTTTGTCCAAGCGGAACTGTAAATAACCGAGAAAACCGAAGGCCAGGGCGCCGATAAGATTCACAATCATGTCGTGCATGGTGTCCTCTAAACCGCTTTTTTGCATCTTCAGGCCAAAAAGCCGGTCAGCTGTGTATTCAAATATTTCCCAGATGCTGCCAGTGGCCACCGCAAAGCAGATGGTGAAAATCGCCACAAAGGGCGGCGACAGGTTGAGGCTGTTGCGTGGCGTGCGGTTGAGGACGAAAATAAGAATATAGGCCAACAAGCCCATCAAAAAACCCGAGCTGGTATGCAGTGCGATGTCCCACCAGGCGAAACGCTCGTAGAAGTCGCCAAACTCGCCGAGGAACAGGCTCGAATAGATAAAAAGTATCGCCAGCAGTTCGGCTTCGGGTGGCAGGTGAATCTCCAGCTTTCTGCTTAACCAGACCGGCGAAAAAGTCGCCGCCATGATCAGGGAAACCATCAGGGCCAGCTCAAAACGCCGTTGAGCCAGTGCCCAAAACAAGCCGAGCAACATGGTTAATTGCATGGCAAAACGCAAACCCAACATAAAGGCGGTGGCCGGTTTAAAAGCGTTGTCAGACATAACTACCTCAAATAGCTGTTGCGGATGCTCGCAAGCAGATCAAACAAATATCAAAAAATTGATGCCCTTCCACGGATGTCAGAGCCGGTGGACAATGCTATTCTTATTGCTGTTTCCCAGCCTATCAAGACAATAAAAACACCAAAACCTATGAGCGGTACACTCTATATAGTCTCAGCCCCCAGCGGCGCCGGTAAAACCAGCCTTGTCAGGAAGCTGATCCAGCAGGTTGCCGATCTCAAACTTTCGGTGTCCCACACTACCAGAGCCAGCCGGTCTGGAGAAATCGAGGGGCAGGATTACCATTTTGTGTCCACCGAGACCTTTGTTGAAATGATCAACAAAGCCGAGTTTCTCGAACACGCCCAGGTGTTTAACCACTATTACGGCACGTCGGAAGCCTGGGTTAAAGAGCAGCTGCAGTCCGGTCTGGACGTTATTCTGGAAATCGACTGGCAGGGGGCCGCCCAGGTGCGACGCCTGATGCCTGACGCCTGCAGTATTTTTATACTGCCGCCCTCCAGAGCCACACTGGAACAGCGTTTGCGCAACCGCGGCACCGATTCCGACGAGGTGATTGCCCAGCGCATGGCCGAGGCCAAGGAAGAGATGTCCCACTACAGTGAGGCAGACTATCTTGTTATCAACGACGACTTTGACCAGGCACTGGACCAACTGAAGTCCGTGTTGATTGCCAATCGCAGCAAAATCGAGCCGCAATCCCAGCTTCACCGCGAAACTATTCGCGAATTACTTTCATAAAAGGGCCCGAGGCCTTAGTATGCGCGCCTCGTATTGGGCGTTGCATCACGCCCTGTATCCGGGCTGAGAGCAAATCCTGAATCCCGACTTGCTTCAGTTCCCCCGCTGATTTCGTTTTCAGATTTTCGGCGTCGAAAAATTCATACAAATCCAATTTTCCGGCAATAGGATTGATCGCTTTCCTTTGCCATTTATTTCAAGAGGTCGATTCATGCTGTTTTCTTCCACACGCCAGGACTGGCTCGGCAATGTCAGAGCAGATGTTCTTGCGGGGCTGGTTGTTGCCCTGGCGCTTATCCCCGAGGCCATCGCCTTTTCTATTATTGCCGGCGTCGACCCCAAGGTCGGCCTGTACGCCTCTTTCTGTATTGCCACTATCACCGCCTTTGTCGGTGGCCGACCGGGCATGATTTCCGCGGCGACCGCCGCTATGGCTTTGCTGATGGTGACTCTGGTTCGGGAGCACGGGCTGGAATATCTTCTCGCCGCTACTCTGCTGACCGGCCTGATCCAGTTGCTGGCGGGCTATCTGAAACTCGGCGAGCTTATGCGTTTTGTTTCCAGCTCGGTGGTCACCGGTTTTGTGAATGCCCTGGCCATTCTGATTTTTATGGCCCAGTTACCCGAGCTGACCGACGCGCCCTGGCAGGTTTATGCCATGACCGCCGGCGGACTCGGCATCATCTATCTGTTCCCCTATTTGAGCAAAGCGGTGCCCTCGCCACTGGTTACCATTCTGGTGCTCACGGTTATCGCCGTGGTTCTGGATCTGGATATCCGCCGGGTCGGTGACCTGGGCGAGCTGCCGGACAGCCTGCCAATTTTTCTCTGGCCTCAGGTTCCCCTGAATCTGGAAACCCTGAAAATTATCTTGCCCTACTCTATTCCTCTGGCCATGGTCGGCTTGCTGGAATCGCTGATGACCGCCACCATTGTCGACGATCTGACCGATACGCCAAGCGATAAAAACCGCGAGTGCAAGGCTCAGGGCATTGCCAATTTTGGTTCGGGCTTGATCGGCGGAATGGCCGGTTGCGCCATGATTGGCCAGTCGGTTATCAATGTTAAGTCCGGCGGTCGCGGTCGCCTTTCCACCCTGACAGCTGGTGTTGTGCTGCTGATACTGGTGGTTTTTTTGAAAGACTGGGTGTCTTTAATTCCCATGGCAGCGCTGGTATCGGTGATGATTATGGTGTCTATCGGCACCTTTAAATGGTCGTCCATTACCAACCTGAAAAAACTGCCAATGTCTTCCAATCTGGTGATGATCACCACCGTGGTGGTAGTGGTCTGGACCCACAATCTGGCTTTAGGTGTTTTTTGTGGTGTGCTGTTGGCGGCACTGTTTTTTGCCAACAAGGTCAGCCACTTTATGTACGTTGAATCGGAATACGATGAGGCCACAGACACACGAACCTACAGTGTAGCGGGCCAGGTATTTTTTAACTCGGCTGACAAATTCCTCAGCGCTTTCGATTTCAAGGAAGCGGTCGAAAATGTCGTGATCGATCTGCACCGTGCGCACTTTTGGGATATCACTGCAGTGTCGGCCCTCGACAAGGCTGTTATCAAGTTCCGTCGTGAAGGTGCTCGTGTTACTGTCACCGGACTAAACCAAGCCAGCGAGACCATCGTCGACCGCTTTGGCTTGCACGATAAACCGGAAGAAATCGACAAAATATTGGGGGCACACTAAATGCAGCCGGAAGAGCAGACAAGCAAATCGGTTCTCGCCTGTATCGACAGCTCGGAATATGCCGAAGCCGTTTGTGACTACGCGTCCTGGATAAGCCAGCGGCTGGAACTGCCGCTTCAGCTTTTCCACAATATCGATCGGCCACCCAGAACCACCCTCGATATGTCCGGGGCCATCGGCCTGGGCAGCCAGGAAATATTGATGGAAGAGCTGACCCAGCTGGAAGAAGAGCGCAGCCGGTTGCTGCTGCAAAAGGGCAAATTGATGCTCAACGCCGCCCGCGACCGGGTGGTAAGCCAGGGCGCCACCGAACCAGTGCTCAAACAGCGCCACGGCAGTTTGGCGGCCTCTTTGCTGGAGATGGAAGACAGCATCCGCGTGCTGGTGCTGGGTATCAACAAGGATCAGGAAGCGGGCAACCACAAGGCGTTGGGCGCCCATCTTGAATCCACCATCCGGGCCCTGCACTCGCCCATTCTGGTGGTCAACAGCGATTTTAAAGTGCCTGAGCAGGTCATGCTGGCCTACGATGGCAGCCAGGCTTCTTGCAAGGCGCTGGACATGCTGGCCCAAAGCCCCCTGCTTAAAGGCGTTCAGGTTCACCTGGTTACCGTTGGCGACGAAGGTGAAAACCTGGAGGAGCTGCAAAATCGGGCTTCGGAAAAATTGTTGCAGGCAGGTCACAAAGTTATTGGCAGGGTACTGCAGGGCCAACCCAGTGAAGCCCTGTGCCAATACCAGAGGGAACAACATATCGATCTGACGCTGATGGGCGCTTTTAGCCACCACAAACTGCGCGACATGGTGCTTGGCAGCATGACCGCCAAGATGTTGCTGGGTGCCAACAAACCTCTTTGGCTGCTCCGATAATTTCAGGGAAAGCCCGATCACTGCCTGCAAAGGCACAAAAGAGTGTTCAAGGCTTTAACCTTGGCGCCAGATTGGATAGAATCGCCGCCCTTTTTCCCGTATTCTTAACCGCCGAGTCTGATGTTTAGTGCTCGCCGCAAACTGACTATTGAGTAACACATGGCACGAATTACTGTAGAAGACTGTCTTGAAAATGTAGACAACCGTTTTGAACTTGTTTTGGTTGCGAGCAAACGCGCGCGCCAGCTATTGGCCGGAACCCGTGAGCCGATGGTTGCCTGGGAAAACGACAAACCAACGGTTGTTGCCCTGCGTGAAATCGAAGAAGGCCTGGTTGATGCTTCAATTCTTGAAGAAGAGATTCAGGATACTTTCTTTGAAGAAAACTTCGCTTCCGAAGTTCCCGAAGGTGTTTTGCTTGAAGGTACCGAAATCCCCATGGGCATTGGCGCCATTATTGAAGAAACCCCTGCTACAGAGGAATAATCCTTCCGGGAGGCGAGTTTGAGCGGCATCGATGAGTTATGTGATCGGCTCACCTCCTATCTGACAGATAAGCAAATCAAGGATGTTCGGCGGGCCTATACCTTTGCCGAACAGGCCCACGAAGGCCAATATCGTAAAAGTGGCGAGCCCTACGTAACCCACCCTCTGGCCGCCACCAATATCCTCGCCGACATGCATATGGACCATCACTGTTTGATGGCCTGCCTGCTGCATGACGTTATTGAAGACACCCCCGCTACCAAGAGCGTTTTGGCAAAAAAATTCGGCACCGCTGTCGCCGATCTGGTAGACGGTGTCAGCAAGCTGAACAAAATGGAGTCGAGCGCCAACTCGCAGGAAGAAAAACAGGCTGAGAACTTTCTGAAAATGACGCTGGCCATGTCCAAGGACATAAGGGTCATTATTGTCAAACTGGCGGACCGTCTGCACAACATGCGCACTCTGGGTGCGCTCGAGCCGGAAAAGCGCCGCCGCATCGCCAAAGAAACCCTGGAAATATACGCTCCCCTCGCCCAACGGTTGGGTATCAATGATATGCGCCTCGAATTTGAGGATCGCGGTTTTGCTTCTTACTACCCCATGCGGGCCGAACGGCTGGCGGCGGCACTGGCCAACGCCAGGGGACGGCGCCGCGACCTGGTATTGGAGATTCAGCAGGCCATTGAAATCCGACTGGAGCACGAAGATTTTGACGCCCAAGTGATAGGCCGCGAAAAACATCTGTACAGCATCTACAAAAAGATGCGCGACAAACAACTGCCCTTTAAAGAGATCATGGACGTTTTTGCCTTCCGCATCGTGGTTGGCACGGTGGACGAGTGCTACCGGGTGCTCGGGGTTATGCACAATCTCTTTAAACCTGTCACCAGCGAATTTAATGACTATATCGCCATCCCCAAAGCCAACGGTTATCAGTCGCTACACACCGGCCTGATCGGCATGCACGGGGTGCCTATCGAGATCCAGATCCGCACCAAGGAGATGGACGATATGGCCAACTACGGTATTGCCGCCCACTGGTTTTATAAATCCCAGGGCGACAGCCAGCCGACCTCGAGCCGCGCCGCGGACTGGGTCAAGGGCCTGTTACAGATACAACAACAGGCGGGAAACCCGCTGGAATTCATCGAGCACGTCAAAAACGATCTCTATCCTGACGAAATCTATGTTTTTACCCCCAAGGGCAAGATCATTACTCTTTCCAGTGGCGCCACAGCGGTGGACTTTGCCTACGCCGTGCACACCGATGTGGGAAATCGCTGTGTGGGCTGCAAAATAAACAACCGATTGGCGGCCCTGTCGGAGCAACTGCAAAGCGGGCAAATGGTTGAGATTGTCACCGCACAACGGGCCCAACCGCACCCGAACTGGCTGGATTTTGTCACTACCGCAAAAGCCCGTAGCGCCATTCGTCACGATCTGAAAAACCGTCAACAGGGTGAATCCATCCGACTGGGCCGGCGCCTGCTAAACAAGGTGTTGTCCACCGCATCTATCTCGCTGGATGAAGTTGATCCGCAGCTGATCGAGTCGGCGATTGCAGACTATGGAATTGACAGCTTCGACACTCTGCTTGAGCAGATCGGTCTCGGCGACCGTCAGGCCGCTGCGGTAGCAAAACGACTGGTTACCGAAGATCAGGAAAGTCAGTTGGCTCAACTGCATTCCCCCATCAGTATCGATTCAGCAGACGACCATGTCATCACTTTTGCCGGCTGCTGCCGCCCCATTCCCGGCGACCCCATTGTCGGCCACTTCAGCTCCGGCAGAGGCTTGGTAATTCATGTGGATCGCTGTAAAAACGTCGAAGCCTATCGTCAGGAACCGGAGAGCTGTACCCCGGTAAGCTGGGCTCCCGAGGTTTCCGGCGAATTCCAGGCCGAGCTGTGGGTTGAAGTGGAAATGTTCCGCGGCATAGTCGCCGAACTGGCATCCCGAATTAACGCCTGCAATGCCGGTATCGACAATATCAGTATTGAGGAAAGGGGCTCCAGTCTCAGCGTGCTGAAATTGCATCTGCGCGTGACGGATCGCAAACATTTGGCTAATATCATGCGCAGAATCCGCCTGATACCCGCCGTTAAAGGTGTACGTCGCGGCAGCAACGCCTAACCCGAAAATTACGAGATCCCGAAGATGCCCAACAAAGCCATCATCAATACTGCCAACGCACCGGCGGCCATAGGCACCTATTCGCAGGCGGTCAAGGTAAATACCACCGTGTATTTGTCCGGCCAGATACCTCTGGACCCGGAAAGCATGCAATTGATAAGCGATGACACTGCCGCCCAAATCCATCAGGTTTTTGCCAACCTGAGCGCGGTGTGTGAGGCCGCAGGTGGAACTCTGAACGATATCGTCAAATTGAATATTTACCTGACCGATCTCGGTCAGTTTGCCCTGGTGAACGACATCATGGCGCAGTACTTTGAACAGCCCTATCCAGCCCGTGCCGCTGTTGAAGTTTCGGCATTGCCCAAGGGCTCTCAAGTAGAAATGGATGGCATTCTGGTAGTTTAAGCCACCCTTTTTTCACAAGGGCGACAAAAAAGTCGCCCACAGGTGCAAGAATTCGGACACAAGTCGCAGCAGCCTATATAATGCCGCGCGTTTTACTCCTACCTCCAACAGACTCGACCCCATGATTAGCAAACTGCGTAATATCGCCATCGTCGCCCACGTCGACCACGGCAAAACCACCCTTGTCGACAAACTGCTTCAACAGTCCGGCACCCTCGACCGACGCAACCAGGATGCGGTTCGTGTCATGGACTCGAATGATCAGGAAAAAGAGCGTGGTATTACCATTCTGGCGAAGAACACCTCTATCAGCTGGAACGACCACCGCATCAATATCGTCGACACACCGGGACACGCCGATTTCGGCGGTGAGGTAGAGCGCGTACTGTCGATGGTTGACTGTGTTTTGTTGCTGGTGGATGCGGTCGACGGCCCCATGCCACAAACCCGCTTTGTTACCCAAAAAGCCTTTGAACGCGGCCTGAATCCCATACTGGTGGTAAATAAGGTAGACCGTGAAGGCGCTCGGCCACACTGGGTTATGGATCAGGTATTTGATCTGTTTGATCGCCTGGGTGCCACCGACGAGCAGCTCGACTTTCCGGTTATCTACGCCTCTGCCATCAACGGTATTGCCGGCCATGAGCCGGACGAGTTGGCCGAGGATATGACCCCGCTGCTGCAACTGATTCTCGACAAGGTATCGCCGCCGGACGTCAACACTGAAGGCGCCTTCCAGATGCAAATTTCTGCGCTGGACTACAGCAGCTATGTGGGTGTTATCGGCATCGGTCGAATTACCCGCGGCAGCCTGAAACCCAACCAGCAGGTAATTGTGGTCGACAACGCTGGCAAACAGCGCAAAGCCAAGGTTTTGCAGGTGATGGGTTATCACGGCCTGGAACGGGTCGAAACAGACCAGGCCAATGCCGGCGATATCGTTTGTATTACCGGTATCGAAGGTCTGGGTATCTCCGATACCCTGTGCTCCCCTGAGCAAATCGAAGCCCTGCCACCCTTGACGGTGGACGAACCGACGGTGAGCATGACCTTTCAGGTAAATGACTCGCCCTTCTCCGGAACGGAAGGCAAGTTTGTCACTTCACGTAATATCAAGGAGCGCCTGGATCAGGAACTGATTCACAACGTTGCTCTGCGCGTTGAGCCGGGTGATTCTCCGGACAAGTTCAAGGTATCCGGTCGCGGTGAGCTACACCTTTCGGTGCTGATCGAAACCATGCGCCGCGAAGGCTTTGAGCTGGGTGTTTCCCGTCCCGAAGTTATTCAGCGCGAAGTGGACGGCGAAATCCACGAACCCTACGAGATGGTGGTTATCGATATCGAGGAACAACACCAGGGCGCCGTCATGGAAGAAATGGGCTTGCGCCGTGGCGACCTGAAAAACATGGAGCCGGACGGCAAGGGTCGAACCAAACTCGAATACCTGATTCCTTCGAGAGGCTTGATCGGTTTCCGTGGACAATTTCTGACCCTGACCTCGGGCAGCGGCATTATGACCAGCATTTTTGACCACTACGGTCCGGTAAAAACCGGCGATGTTGCCAAACGCAAAAACGGTGTATTGGTATCCATGGTCAAGGGCAAAACGCTGGCCTACGCCCTTTTCACCTTGCAGGATCGCGGCCGCTTGTATCTGGGGCACGCTGAAGAAGTGTACGAAGGACAGATTGTCGGTTTGCACTCGCGCAACAACGACCTTGCAGTCAACCCGACCAAGGCCAAGCAGCTCAGTAACATCCGGGCTGCAGGTACCGATGAAGCACTGACTCTGTCACCACCGATTCGTTTCACCCTGGAGCAGGCACTGGAATTTATTGAGGATGACGAACTGGTAGAGGTAACCCCGAAGTCCATTCGGTTGCGCAAAAAACTGTTGACAGAAAACGAACGCAAACGCGCGGCTCGATCCTGAAGCAGTGCTGAAGAAGAGGGGCATCTAACCCCTCTTTTTTTGCCCGTAGTTCAAAGCACCGGTTAAAACCACTCACACCCTTCACGCTGAAGGTTGTTGATTCGCGTTCGGCGCAGCAGCTTTAGTAGCAAGCCGCGCAAAAACCGCAAAACCGGGTAGATCAGAGCGGCGCGGCGCGGCGATTTAAACAACCAGTAATTTATCCGGTTAAAAAACCCGGAATCTGAACTCAGCAACGACAGCATATGGATGGCCTCGCTACCGTAGTAGAGCTGGTCGCCCAGCTTTAAAACCATACCTTCATCTATGTCCCAACCCCGGGAGCTGATCTCTTGC